>NZ_JBISDI010000050.1:0-25348 GCF_051162045.1 Anaerozeibacter quisquiliarum | reverse complement strand
CTCCTCAATCGTAGTGAACCAATTTCTTCTCGGCGACAAACTGCAGCGCGGTCAAAACGCCGATGATCGCAAAGCTCCACAGCACGATCGTGGACGCGTAGCCCTTGTTGAACTTGCTGAACGCCTCGCGGTAGAACAGCACCATCAGCGAGACGGTCTTGTTGAACGCGGGGTTGGAGTCCTTGACCAGCATATAGATGACGTCGAACACCTTGATCGCCGACATGACGCGCAGCGTCGTCACGAAGAACAGCGTGGGCGATACCAGCGGCACGGTGATGTTGAAAAAGGTGCGCAGCGGCCCCGCGCCGTCGATCTCGCAGGCCTCGTAGTAGCTCCGGGGGATCGATTGCAGGCCCGCGAGCAGCAGCACCAGGTCGTAGCCCAGCGTGCTCCAGATCGTGATGATCGCGCAGGCGATGATCGCGGTGGCCGGATTGCCCAGCCAACTGGGACCGGTGATGCCCAGCGCCCCGAGCGCCTGGTTGATGATGCCGCTCTCGGTGTTGAACATCCAGCGCCACACCATCGCGATCGCGGCGGGCGCGACCACGAGCGGCAGGAAGTAGATGCCCCGGTAGATGTCGCGGCCGCCGATCTCGTTGTTGAGCAGCGTCGCCATGGCGAGCGACAGCATGACGCCGACCGGCACGGTGAGCAGCATGAAGTACAGCGTGTTCCACGTGGCCTGCATGACCAACTTATCCGCAAACAGCGTCTGGTAGTTCTTGAGGCCGATGAACTTGGGGGCCGTCAATCCCTGTATCTTTTGAAGGCTCATCACGATCGAGCTGAAGAACGGGTAGATGTTCAAAACGATCAGCCCGATGATGGTCGGGGCAATCAGGAAATAGGCCCAGGCCCATTCCGACTTGAACGCGCATCTGCGCTTCGGGCCGACACGCCTTACCATGGCCATCGCCCGGTCACCTCCCTTAAATCCGCCGGGACGCCGGAGGGGCCCCTCCGACGTCCCGGCGCGGCGGGTCCATACCACCCGGCGGTTAGCCCGCCTCGGCCTCGGTGATGGTGGCTTGCAGAGCGTTCGCGGCGTCGGCGACGCTCGACTGGCCGCTGAGGATCGAGGTCATCATCTCGGTCTTGGCGTCATACCACAGCGACTTACGGGGAGAGAAGGGGTACTGCACGCCGTATTCGATCATCTCGGGATAGCACTTGATGTTGATGTCGAACAGGTCGGTGAAGTAATGCTCGGTGCCCTTGTAGGCGGGGATGGCGGCCTTCTTCTCGGCCTGCAGCTTGTTGGCTTCCTCGGTGCCGCAGAAGGCCAGGAAGTCCTTCACGACCTCGGGGTGCTTGGTGCCCGCGGCGCCGGCATAGCCCAGGCCGTTGTAGATCGAGGCGCGCACCTTGCCCTTGGGCAGCACGGCCAGGTCGAACTTGCCGTTGATGAGCTCGTTCTGGGTGTAGGAACTCATCATCCAGCTGCCCACGGTCAGCATCGCCAGCTTGCCGGCGCAGAACTGGTCGTCGGCGTTCATGTCGGCAAAGGATTCGAGGGTCGGGGAGACGCCGTCTTTGAGCAGCAGGTCGGCATAGAACTGCATGGCTTCCTGGGTCGCGGGCTGGTCGAAGCCCGCCACGCCGTTCTCAAAGGCGAAGCCTTCGTTCTGGTAGATGAAGTTCAGGTAGCCCGACTGCCCGGTGTTGGCCACACCGTAGCCGTAGACGCCCTTGTCCTTGTCGGTCAGCTTGATCGCGACCTCGCGGAACTTGGCCCAATCCCAGCTGTCGTCCGGATAGGCCTCGCCGGCGGCGTCGAAGATCTCCTTGTTGTAGGCCAGCGCGATCGTATCGTAATCCTTCGGGATCGCCCAGTGCACGTCGTTCATGAAGTACAGCTTCGTCACGCCCTCGGGATAGGGGCTGTAGTCGTAGTTCATGTCGTTCAGGTCGAGCAGCGTGCCCGCCTCGACGTACTTGACGATCTGGTTGGCGTGCATCCACATCACGTCGGGCATATCGCCGCCCATCGCGCCGGCTTCCAGCTTCATCCAGTACTCGTTCCAGGGCGTCACCTGGGTCTCGATCGTGACGTTCGGATGCTTGGCGGTGTAGGCCTCGGCGATGGCCCTCATGCCGGGCTCCTGGTTGGTGTCCCAGAACGCGAAGGTGAGCGTCACCGGTTCCTCGGCGGCCGCCAAGGGCATCGCGGACAGGATCATCAACAGCGCGATCATCAGGGATGCAAGTTTCTTCATAACATAATTCCTCCTTATTCATATTCGGAAACCTGTACCCAATTATATCTGTCAATTTTCTTGACAAACAGCCTATTTTGTTGCAAGATAGATTCATAATGTTGCGTGGGGTGTGCGTATGGAGATTTACTGGAGCGGAGATTCCGCCGACAAGGACGTGTTTGTGCGCCAGTGCGGCAGCGAGGCATGCGCGCGCGGGCATATGTACGGCCCCGCCGTGCGCGACCATTTCCTGATCCACTATGTCGCGTCAGGCACCGGCGTCTTCTGGGCCGACGACCGTACGCACCACATCTTTGCCAAGCAGGGCTTCATCATTTTCCCCGGCCAGGAAGCCACCTACCGCGCCGACGACGACGATCCCTGGCGGTACGCCTGGGTGGGCTATGACGGGCGCAACGCCTCGACGCTGACCGAGACGATCGGTCTGACGCGCGATAACCCGGTGTTCGACCTGGACGCGGAGATCGACCCGTATGAGCGCATCCGGCGCATGCTGCGCGCCGCTTCCGAGATGCGCCTCGGCGACATGGCGATGCTGGGCGCGCTGTATCAGTTGCTGTCCGAGATCGGGCAGGGACGCGCCAGCCTCAACGAGGAGCTCGAGAAGCGCTACTACAAGAAAGCCGTGTGGTACCTCGAGGGCAACTATCATGGCGACGTGCGCGTCACCGACGTGGCCGCATTCGTGGGGCTGAGCCGGTCGCAGCTGTTCCGCGTGTTCCAGCGCGTGGACGGGCGCTCGCCCAAGGAATATTTGAATATGCTGAGGATCGAGCGCGCCGCAAAGCTGCTGCGCGCGACCGACCTGCCGCTCGAGGAGGTGGCGACCTCCGCGGGCTTCTTCTCCGCGGGACGGCTGAACGCGGTGTTCCGCGCGCAGTACGGCGCGTCGCCGAACCAGTACCGCAAGTCGATCAGGGAAGCCGGAGATGACGCGGCCCGCAAGTCGCTCAATGTCTCCGCCACATCGACGGAATCACCAACAGCAGCATCGGATATATCTCCAGCCGGCCGATCAGCATGCAGGCCGACAGCACCCACTTGCTCAAGATCGAATACCCGGTGAAGCTGCCCAACGGGCCCACGATGTTCAGCCCCGGGCCAATGTTGCTCAGCGCCGACAGCGCGGCGGTCAGGTTCGTTACCATATCAAACCCGTCGAGCGAGATGATTAAGACCGCCAGAAACAGCGCCAGCAGGTACGCAAAGAAGAACACCAGCACCTGCCCGAGCACGCCCTCGCCCACCGCACGGCCCTCGGTCTTGACCACCGCCACACCGTTCGGATGCACCGCGCGGTACAGCTCGTGCTTCACCGACTTGAGCAGCAAGTTGAGCCGCACCATCTTGATGCCGCCCGCCGTCGAACCGGCGCATGAGCCCACCAGCATCAGCAGCACCAGAATCCAGCGGCTGAACTCGGGCCACTTGTCGAAGTTGACCGACGAATAGCCGGTCGTGGTGATGATCGTTGAGACCTGGAAGAAGCTCTGCCTAAGCGCCGTCCAGATATCGCCCGCGCCCGGCAGGATGTTGACCGCGATCAGCGCGGTCGCAACCAGCGTGATGCTCAGGTACAGCCGCAGTTCCTCGTTGCGCAGCACCGACTTCCATTGCTTGCCGAGCAGCAAAAAATACATCGAGAAGTTCACGCCGAACAACAGCATGCCCGCGGCCAGCACCATCTCCACCGCCGGGCTTTGAAAATGCCCCGCGCTCAGCGCGTAGTTCGAGAACCCGCCCGTGCCCGCCGCGCCGAACGTGTGGATCAGCGCGTCGTACAGGTTGAGCCCGCACATCAGCAGCGCGACCAGCTGCAGCAGCGTGAGCGCCAGGTAGAGCTTATACAGGATGCGCGACGAATGCGCGATGCGCGGCACCAGCTTGCCCGGCGCGGGGCCTGTGGACTCGGCCTTCATCAGATGGCCCGTGCGCGCGCCCATGTTGGGCAGCAGCGCCAGCGACAGCACCAGCACGCCCATGCCGCCCACCCAATGCGTGAAGCTGCGCCAGAACAGCAGCCCCTTGGGCAGCGCCTCCACGTCGGTCAGGATGGTCGCGCCGGTCGTGGTGAAGCCCGATACCGTTTCGAAGAAGCAGTCGGTCAGCGAAGGGATCGCGCCGTCAAAGTAGAACGGCAGCCCGCCGAAGAACGACAGCGCCACCCAGATCAGCGCCACCGAGGCGAGCCCCTCTCTGGCGCGCAGGTTGGTGTTTTTTGGCTTGGACAACTTGACGATCAAGAGGCCGAGCGCGGCCACCAACAGCGCGCCCTGCAGCAGCGCGCGAGGGTCTTCCCCGTGCATCAGCGCCACCGCCGCCGAGGGCAGCAGCAACGCGCCTTCCACCATCATGGCCCTGCCAAGCAGGCTGAGCACCAGGCGTATGTTCATAGATTCTATCAGCCCGGGGAAGCGCCGTTTTTCCGGGCGACGGCTGACGGGGTGATTTTCCGTCCGATTGTCCCTTGCGAAACTGTAGGCGCAGCAACGCTACGCCGAGGTTTCGGAAGGGATGAACGGGCGCGAAAGCGTCCGTCAGCCGACGTCAAAACAAGTCAGCGCTTCCCCAAGGCATCCTCCAAGCTCGTGATGTGGCTGGCCTTGGCCATCAGGATCACCGTGTCGCCCGCTTCGATGCGGTCGTCGCCGAACGGTATGATGATCTTGTGCCCGCGCACCAGCACCGCGACCAGCACGCCCTCGGTCATGCGCAGCGACCGGATCGGCACGTTCAGGTAGGGCGCGCCCGCCATCGCGGTGAATTCCAGCGCCTCGACCTGGCCGCCCACGACCCGGTGTACCTTCTCAATCGGCGCGTTCTGCGCGTTCTCCATCGCGCGCACCTGGCGCAGGATCGCGCCTGCCGTGGTGCGCTTGGGGCTGACTACGCTCTCGATCCCCATGCCCTTGAGCAGATCCAAATAGTTCAGCCGGTTCACCTTGACGATGACCTTGCCCACGCCCTGGCGCACGCCGAACAGCCCAGCGATCAGGTTCTCCTCGTCGCGGTCGGTCAGGCACACCAGCGCGTCCATCTCATGGACGTTCTCGGACAGCAGCAACTCGTGTTCGGTGCCGTCGCCGTGGATGATCGTCACGTCCTCGAGCTGCTCGGACAGCCGGTGGCACTTCTCGCTCTTCTGCTCGATGATGCGCAGGTCGATGCCCATGCCCGCGACGATCTTGGCCAGGTAGTAGGAGATGTGCCCGCCGCCGATCAGCATGGCGCTGCGCACGGGCTGGGTGTTGCGCTTTAGCTTCTTGAAGTACTGGGTGATGCTCATCAAATCGCCCGCAACGTGCAGCCTGTCGCCCGGCTCGATCACAAAGTCCCCGCCCGGAATGATCGCAGGCCGGCCCTCGCGCTCGACCACACAGTACAGCACCTTGGGAAACTCGGCCGCCAGCGCGCGCAGCGGCACCCCCACGATCGGATCCTTCTCCTCGGCGCGCAGCCCGACCATCTCCACCCGCCCGTGCGCGAACGACTCCACGTCCACCGCGAACGGATAGCGGAACAGCCGTGAAATCTCGTAGGCCGCGCCGCGCTCGGGGTTGATTACCATATCGATGCCCATCTCGCCCTGCAGCAGCGCAAGGCTCTCGGTGTAGCCGGGGTCGCGGATGCGCGCGATCACGTACTTGGCCCCCAGCTTCTTCGCCATCAGCGAGCACACCATGTTGATCTCGTCTTGCGCGGCGACCGCGATCAGGATGTCGGCCTGATCCACGCCCGCTTCCTGCAGCGTGTGCGCGTTGGCGCCGTTGCCGCTGATACACATCACGTCGAGCGCCTCGTCCGCGCGGTTGAGCGCCTGCCGGTTGTTGTCCACGATCGTCACATCGTGGCCTTCCTGAGTCAGCGTATCGGCCAGCTCAAAGCCCACCTTGCCATCGCCGACAATAACGATGTTCATAGCGTCCTGCGCGCGGCGTCGAGCACCTCGAACGCCGCCTTCGCGTCCTCCTCAAAATTGTCGTAGCCGGCCTCCACGCTCACGCGCCCCAAATAGCCGGCCTGATCCAGCGCCCAAAACAGCGCCTTGTAATCCTCGCCGTCGCCTGCTTTCGGGAAGCTGCGCCCCAACGCGCAGGCGGTGTGCACATGCGCGAGCAGCGAGCCCGCCTGTACGAGGCTGGTAAGCGGCTCGTGCTCCATCGCCATGTGGTAGGTGTCGGCCAGCACCTTGATATGGTTCAGCTGCAGGATCGAGCACAGCAGCGTGGCCTCGGACACCGTGGAGAGCAGGTTGCACTCGTTGCGGCAGAGCGGCTCCACCGCGATCGTGAGATCGTAGTCGGCGGCGTGGCGCTCCAGCATGCGCAGGAAGTTCGAGAACTGCCGCCACGCCAGGTCCACCGGCCAGCCCTCGGGCACCTGGCGCGCGCCCGCGCTCGCGAGGGTCAGCACCTCCGCGCCCAGGCGCTTGGCGCGGCTGAACGAGAAATCCAGGTAGTCGTGCAGCGCGCGCGCGTCCACGCCGCGCCCGGTCACGCTCAGCTCGCGCGGCAGCATGCAGCACATGGCCTCCACCCGGATGCCCGCTTCGCTCACCAGCGCGTACACCCGGCGAAAGCCCGGCTCCGTCATCAGCGCCACTTCCGACAGATTCCCCTCGAGGAAATCGTAGCCCAATCGCTCCGCGTCGAGGATTAAGTCAATGGGCGCGCACACGCCCAGCTTTAACCGGCTCACGCCTACCGCCCCGCGGCCCGGATCGCGTTTTGCGGCTTGCGCTTTTGCGCCGTGCTCCAGGCGTGCATCACCAGCGACAGCGCGATCACGCTGTAGGAGACGAACACGCGGAAGTACTCGCCGATGTTGGCGTCGCCGAACAGGTTCTTGCCGGCGGCGGTCGCTACGATGAACAGCGTGTGGAACAAAATGCAGCCCAAGAGCGCCTGGCCGTTGGTCGCGCGCACGATCGACGCGCCGCCCACGAGGATCGCCGCGCCGGCGTACAGGCCCACCTGCTCGTGCGCGACGTAGGTCTGGAACGAGCCGATGTTCTGCACGAAGATCAGCTGCCCCCAGCCGGCCAGCACGGTCGAGATCATGATCGCGATTACGCGCACCTTGTCCACGCCGATGCCCGAGGCGTTGGCCACGGTCATGTTCTGCCCGACGGCGCGGAACTGCTGGCCCAGCCGCGTGCGCATGATGGCCAGGTTGAACAGGCACAAAAGCCCCACCAAGGCGAATGTCACCATCGGCACCTTGACCTTGGCAAACAGCTCGGCCACCTGCGGCAACTGGTACAGCGCGGCGCAGGCCGCGAGCACGGCGGTGCCGATCGCCACGCGCTTGCCGCTTGTGCGCTTAAGCGCGAAGGAGATCAACAGAACGGCCAACAGGACGCCCAGCACGATGTACAGCGCCGGGCCGAAGTCCGGCTTCCACAGGTTGTCGAGCGTGTACTTCATGCCGCCCGCCTGGCTCAGGTCGATCGTGTTGGCCACGCCCACCGAGCCCTTGATCGTCAGCCCCTTGCGCGTCAGCGGGATCAGATTGCCGAAGATGAACAGGAACAGCAACTGGTACAGGCCGTTTGCGAAGTAGCCGAGGATCATGCCGCCGATCATCTCCTGCCCCTTCATCTTGTTGAGCAGGCTGCCGATCAGGTAGCCGAACAGCGCCGCGATCGGCAGCGTCATCAGCGCCGCCACCACGAAGCTCCAAATGCCGGGGATCTGCCACTCCATCACCCACAGTGCGGCGATTTGCGCCGCCATCGCGCCGATCGTGATGGCGAAGTTGATGCCCATGCCGGCCACGATCGGGATAATCAGCGCCAGCACGATGAACGCGTTGCGGCTGAGCCGCCCGAACAGCTCGTACAGGACACCGGAAACCGACATCCCGGAATAGGCGACCGCCACCACGCACAGCACCGCGAACATCACGGTGACTGCGTTGTCCTTCATGATCTGGGAAAAGCTCTTCTTACCCACGCGACGCACCTCCCGACTTGGTCAGCGCATACAGGATGATGCCATTGGAGATCAGGATGCGCAGAGTCTCGGATATCGTGGACTGGGGCACCAGCGCGTTTGCGACCGGCATGCCCAACGTCAGCACGCCCTGGAATAGGAAGGTGCCGATGATTACATGGCTGATCTTGGCGCGCGCGGTGGTCGCCCCGCCGATCAGGATGGCCGAAGCCGCGATGAAGCCCATCTGACGCGGCGCGTTGTACAGCTGCATGAAGCCGTAGCTCTGCGAGTACACCAGAATGCCCACCGCGCCCAGCATGGTGGACAGCATGGTGCCCACGATACGCATCCTGTCCACGCTGATTCCGGTCGCCTCGGCAAAGCGCGGGTTGTTGCCCACCGCCTGCATCGCCACGCCGATCCTGGAGCGGCCAAGCAGCCACATCAGCGCGCAGGCCGCCGCCATAAACAGCAAAAGCCCGGTCGGCACGCGGAACGAGCCGATGTTGAATGCCCAATGATTGTCCAGCACGTGCTTGAACGACGAGCCAAGCGACAGCGTATTCCTGAGGCCCGTGCCCAGCGGCCAGCGAAGCTCGAGCGACTTGAACGGCAGCGTCAGCCAGGCGATGCTCATCAGCGACACCACCGAGAAACCCACGTAGGTGGTGACCGCCATCTCGTTGCCCTTGAGCCGGTTGAGCAGCAGCCCGTACAGGTAGCCGGTCACCGCGGCAATCGCCATGCCGACGGCGATCGCGAACCAGAAGCCCAGCGCCCCGGTCATCTTGAATTCGATGCACAAAAGCCCGCCCAGCAGCCCGCCCACGATGCCGATCGGCAACCCCAGGTTCAGGCTGATGCCGCACTGGATGCCCGGCAGCATGGCCAGCACCAAGATGGCGTTCATGCCCATGCGCACCACCGAGTTGCTTAGCAGGTCCATCAGCGACAGGTCGTACAGCGCGCTCAGCACGCACAGCAGCGTGAAGAAACTGCCGATGATGATGCGCGGCACGCCCAGCTTATCCCTTAGCGCCCGGTAAAACAGGATCAGCAGCCCCAGCAGGCACAGGCCCACGCCGACCGAGATCATGTCGTCGCCGTAGCGCAGCATGCGCGCGGTCCACAGATTGTCCGTAAGCGCCTCCGCGCCGCCCGCCTGGTTGAAGCGGTCGAACGCCGTGGCGTAGTCGTCGCCCGGCTGGGCGATCAGGGTCTTGATGGTGTCCCGAAGCGAATTCATCGCCTCGTCGTCCAGCACCGGATAGACCGCCTTGAGCGCCTGCGCCAATTCCACAAACTGCCGGTCGGCTTCCGCCATCAGCGCGCCTAGCTGCTCGCTCGCCACGAAGCCCGACAGGTCAACCTTCTGCTCCGCGGGCGAACCCAGCGATATATCGGCTTCGCCGCCCTCGGCGTTCAGCGCGTCCGCGCTGTTCGGCTGCTCCTCGGCAGGCTGATCGACGATTCTTTCGCCCATGCGCGCCACGTACGCCTGCTGTTCGGCCTTCTCCTGCGCATAGTACGCGGACAGCGCGGCCTCGAGCCGGCCCGCCGCCGCGGTGAGCGGCGCGGTATCGACTTGCGACAGGTCTACGTCGATCGAGCTGTGTTTCGCCCGCGCCTCCTCCACCGCCTGATCGACCAGTTTTCGGCGTTCGGCGATCTTCACGCCCTGCTCGGTCGCCTTCGCGTTGGCTTCCTTCTTGGCGATGTTGGCATAGGACTCCACCACGCCGCTGCCGGTCGCGGTCAGCAGCGAGCGCACGCGCATGCCGTTCAGCAGCGCCTGGCCCTGCAAGCTCGCGCGCCGACTCATCCCCAGCGTGCCGGTGACGATCAGCGCCGCGGCAACGACAAACAGCAGGATCGCCGTGAGTTTTTGCGGCCATCGCTTAGCCATGCGCTTCTCCCCCTTCCTGTGTGCCCGGCACGATCCCCGACATGGCCAGGCCGAAATCGGCCGCGGAGCGGTCGGGCGTCAGCACGTCCACCACCTCGCCCTCCGACACGATCGCGATGCGGTCGCAGACCGAGCGCAACTCCATGAGCTCCGAGGACACCATGACGATCGTCATGTTCAGCTCGCGGTTGAGCCTGACCAGCGTGTCCAGCACCAGCTTCTTCGCGCCGATGTCGATGCCGCGCGTGGGCTCGGACACGAACAGGAATTTAGGATTCATGGTCAGCGCGCGCGCGACGCACACCTTCTGCTGATTGCCCCCCGACAACGTGCCCGTGTGCTGCGTCGCGCCGGTGCAGCGGATGTCGAGCAGAGCGATCATCTCGTTCGCCGTCTTGCGGATGGCGCGGCCGTTTTTGTTGGTCAGCGGGCCGAACTTGTACAGGTACTCGCCCTTGATCTGCATGGCGTTGAACGCGATGTTGTCCTCGATCGACTGGTCGAGCAGCAGCCCTACGCCGCGCCGATCCTCCGACACCATGGCCATGCCGCACGTCAGCGCCGCGCGCGCATCGCCGAGCGCGTGGGGCTTGCCGAAGAACGTCACCTGTCCCTGGGCCGGGTACAGCCCCATGATGCCGTTGGGGATGCCCAGCTTGCCCTGACCGGCCAGCCCGCCGATGCCCAGGATCTCGCCCTCGTACACGGTCAGCGACACGTCCTTGACGTCCTCGCCCGGCATATCGACCGACAGGTGCTTGGCCTCGAGCGCTACGACATCGGAATGCCGCTCGGATCTGGCGGCGTGCGCCATGTCCCCTTCCTTGCGCCCGATCATCAGCTCGGCCAGCTCGACGATGTTGGTCTCGCCGACCTTGCGCGTAGCGGCCAGCTTGCCGTCGCGCAGGATCGTAATCGAGTCGGCCGCCGCCATCACCTCGTCCAGCCGGTGGGTGATGAAGATGATCGCGATGCCGCTGGCGGCGATCTGCTTCATAACGCGGATCAGCTGCTCGGCCTCGGACTCGGTCAACACGGCGGTCGGCTCGTCGAAGACCATCAGCTTGATGCCGGTCTTGTCGATCTCGCGCGCGATCTCGACGAACTGCATGTAGCCGACCGGCAACCCTTTGACAAGGGTGTATTCCTCGATACCCATGCCCACGCTGTCGAGCGCGCGGCGCGCGTCCCCGGCCATCGTCGGCATGTCGAGCGTCTCGAGGTCCTTATTCCGAAGCGTCCGGCTGAAAAGGTTTGGCCGGGTGATCTCGCGGTTGAGCTTGATGTTCTCGGCGATCGTAAAGCCGGGCAGCAGCATGAACTCCTGATGCACCATGCCGATGCCCTGCCCCATGGCGTCGTGGGGCGACGCGATGCGCGTCGGCTCGCCGGAAAGCAGCACCTCGCCCGCAAACCCACCAGTATTGTGGATCACGGGCATGCCGAACAGCACGTTCATCAGCGTCGATTTGCCCGCGCCGTTCTCGCCCAGCAGCGCGTGTATCTCGCCGGGCCTCACGGTCAGCGCGACGTCCTCAAGCACGGTGTTCTCGCCGTAGCACTTGGTGATGCCGCGCATTTCCAGCACGTAGTCTCGGCCCAAGTTGCTTCCTCCTTCTTACGGAAACCAGCCCACCCCTTTTGGGGTGGGCCGTTCCGTTTCCCAATTAGACCCTTCTTACTTCAAGTAGTCGTTGAAATCGACCTGCGGCAGCGACGCGACGTAGTAGTTGGGCAGCGTGGTGCCTTCGGCGTTGGTGTACTGCTCGACCTTCGAGCCTTCGAAGGCCTTGTTGAACAAATCCTTCACCACGTCGGGGTTGTTGCGCTCGGTGATGGTGCCCGCGATGTAGCCGCGCGCGTACTCGGCGGCCACGTCGACCAGCGTCATGTTCAGCGGGGCCGGCCAGGTGCTGTAACGGCCCACGGCATCGTGCTCGGCGAGCTTCGCGGCGATCTGCTCGAGCGCGGCCTTGTCGTCGCCGCCGATGGCCAGTTCAAGGCCCAGCGTGCTCGGGAAGCCGTGGTAGGGGCTCGGGCAGCAGGGCAGCGGATAGTAGGCGTTGGGCTGATCGAGCACCGCCTGCTGGAGCGGGGGCTGCATACCGCAGTTGGTGGTGAAGAAGGCGACCTTCTTGCCCTCGTATTGCTTCATCTTCTGCGGGACGTCCTCGAGGATGAACTGCTGCGAGGCGGTAATACCGGCCTCGGCGGTCGGGTCGGGCGCGACCGCGTCCACGAACTCAATGCCCAGCGTCTCGGCGTTGGCCTTGAGCGCGGTATGGCGGGCGACGATGGTCTCCATCGCCATATGGCGCGGGAACGAATAGTGGATGAACACCTCGATGCCCCACTCAGCGGCCTTCTCCATGATGGAGTCGCCCTGCGCGGCCTCGTTGGCGTACAGCACGATGTCGGAAGCGGCCGAGATCACGGCGGGGTCTTCCTGGGGCACGCCCACGGCCAGGAAGATGTCGTCGCGCATCTCGCGCACCTTATCAAAGCCGGCCTTGGTGCCCGGCACGCCCTGGCAGACGATGATGGCCTTGACGGCGGGATCGTCGGCGAAGGCCACGATCTTGGAAATGGTGGTCTCCATCTCCTGCGAGAAGTTGTCGGGATAGGTGTCAACCACGATGTGGTCGGGATCCTTGGCCTGTTGGCGCTCCGCCGCGCGGAACTCCTCCTCGTTCTGGGAGACGGTGCCCGTCACGATGGCGATCTTGTAATCGGGGGCTTCGGCCATCGCGACCGAGGCCACACCCAGCGCCAGCACCAGGATCAGGAGCATCGAGAGCAGCTTCCTCATGGAAATACCTCCATCCATTGAATTTATTCAATATTATAACACCCGCCGCGTCCGATTACAAGTAGCAAATTTCTTCATTTTTGCATCCCCCCCTGCCCCATCCTGCACTTGCGCCGCCCGGGCGCGCGCGCTATAATGGCGCGGGAGGGGATGCATGTGTTTATCGCGGACGCGCATTGCGATTCGCTGTACGCGCTCGGCGTGCTGGGCGCGCGCCCGGAAAAGCTGATGGTGACGCCACAAAGGCTCGAGGCGGGCGGGGTCGCTCTGCAAACGTACGCGCTGTTTTCGGGCGGGAGCGGCGATTCGGGCACGCCCTGGACGCGCGCGCGAAAGATGCTCGACATGATTCCATTGCTCGGCGTGCCGCTCGTGCGCGGCCCCCTGCCGGACGTACCGCCGGAGGGGCCGCACGGGATTTTGTCGATCGAGGGCGGCGAGGTGCTGGAGGGCAGCCTTGCGCGGCTGCATCACTTCCACGCGCTGGGCGTCAAGATGATCGCGCTGACCTGGAACTACGAAAACGAGATCGGCTACCCGGCGGTCGGCGGCTCGGGCAAGGGCCTGAAGCCGTTCGGACGCGAGCTGATCGCCGAGATGGACGCCCTGGGCATGCTGTGCGACGTGTCGCACCTGAACGACGCGGGGATTGACGAAGTGCTCGCGCGCGCGAAGCTGCCCGTGATCGCCAGCCATTCCAACGCGCGCTGGGTGACCGAAACCCCGCGCAACCTGGCCCGGGCGCAGGTCAGGGAGATCGCGCGCAGGCGGGGCTTCATCGGGCTCAACTTCTACGCAAAGTTCCTGGCGCTCGACCGGGATGCGGTCGCAGACGACGTGCTTCGGCACTTGGACGCGCTGTGCGAGGCCGGCGCGGAGCAATGCGTGGGCTTTGGCTCGGACTTCGACGGGATCGAGCGCTGGCCCGAAGGGCTCGGGGGGCCGGAGGACTTTCCGGCCTTGCTGCGCATGATCGAGGCGCGGGGGTATGATAAAGAGACGTTGGCGGGCATCGCGGGGATGAACCTGTGGGGTGTGCTCAAGCAGGCCGAGGCCGGCTGAAATGCAACCGTCAAAAACCCGTGGGGGCGGCCTGTGGTCGCCCCTGTGATCGCATCCGCGCACAAAAAAACAGGGCTGCGGCGCTTTTGTGCGTCCGCAGCCCTCGTTTTCGCTACTCGTCTTCCAGTTCCTTGAGCAGCTCGATGTTGTGCCACTCGGTCTTGCTCAGGTCGCCCGACGAATACCCGCCCGGCTTGTACCACTTCTGGTTGCGGAAGTACTTCTTGTACTTGTCCGTCTTGAACACGTAGCCGTGCCGCGCCAGGATCTCGTTGCGCGCCAGCGCGTACTTGGACTTGCTGCCCAGCTTGTCCCTCAGGTATTTCTTCGTCAGCTTCTTCGAGCTGGCTTCCTTGAGGATGTAGGTGTTGTCCTTGGCCGAGGAGTTGCTGGACGACGAGCCGGTGCCCTCCAGCAGACCGTACTCCTCCTCCAGACCCTTAATCAGTTCCATATTGTACCACTCGATCGTGCTCAGCTTGCTCGACGCAAACCCGCCAGCGCTGTACCAGCTCTTCTTCGAGAAGTAGCGCTTATACTTGCTGTTCTTGAACGCGTAACCGTGCCGCGCGTAGATTTCGTTGCGCGCGTAGCCCCACAGCGACTTGTCGATCGCCAGCACCTGCTTGCGCGTCAGCTTCTTCTTGGACGAATTGGCGAAGATGTAGCTCGAGCTGGTGCCCGGTGTGGAGGCGTCCTTCTCATCGTCGTAGCTCTCGTCGGGCACGTCCGCATCGCCGTCGTCGGTCCCCTCGCCGACGTCGCCGGTCTCGCCGCCGAGCTCCGCGTCGTCGACCGGCAGCTCATCCTCGGGGGCGGCGTTTGAGATCGTGGGCAGCACGTCGCTGTCGTCGGCCAGCGTTATCGCCGGCGAGCCGTCGAGCGGCAGCTTGGTCAGCTTGCCCGCTGTGTACTCGTACACGAACGCGCAGTCGCCGTTCGCCGTGACATTCGCGCGCAGCTCCGGCGCCATCACTTGCCGCTTCTCGCCGCCGGTCAGCGGGTAAAGCGAGATGTCCTGCGAGCTGTACACCACCACGCCCTTTTCGGTTGGGTAGTAGTCCCAGTCGTAGTCGAGGTTCATCGACGACATCTGCGCGGTCTCGATGTTGTAGCGGTACAGCTTGCCCTCCAGCCACATTTCGTTGGCCGAACCCATCAGGTAGTTGTCCTCGAGGTTGTGGAAGAACAGGTAGTTGCCGAGCGCGCGCAGGTCGGTCACGCCCTTCTGCACCAGCCGCTCGGGGTTGGTGCCCATGATCGACATCGACCACAGCGTGCCGCCTTCCTGCGTGACCGGCGCTTCCTGCCCGGTTACGGTGCGCTCGTAGTTCATCATCTCCGCGCCCGAGATATAGTAGATCACATTGCTCACGATCGCGTAGTCGCTGACCGGCTCGTCGCACAGCAGCAGCGATTCGCCCGTGTTGGGATCCACGATGTAGAGCCGTCCGTTGGCCACGCAGTACAGCACGTCCTCGTACCAGCTCAGGCGGTCGGCCGTAACGCCGCTCTCGAAGTCGGACAACACGCTGACCGCGCCCGCCTCATCCACGCGCATGATCTGCTGCACGCCATCCTTCACGCGCATGTAGTACACAAAGCCGTTCGCCGCGACCAATTCGCCGAGGTCGGCGGCCACGTCCAACTGCTTGAGCTCGCCGCCCTGCGTGGGCACGCTGTACAGCCCGTATTCGCTGCCGGTGTACAGCGCCGCGTACACGATGCCGCCCAATTGCGTCGCAAACGCGCCGTGCGTCGATCGGTCGCCTCCCGCTTCCTGAGCCTCAGCCAGCGCCGGCAGCATGCCCGCCAGCAGCGCGCAGACCAGCAACAACGCCCCTACCCGCCTTGCGTAGTTCATGCCTTTACCCTCCTAAACAGTGTGACCACATTTCCCCTCATATGCCGGTATTTGTCTCTTTAGACGGCCTCGCCGCCGCATTGGTTGCGGCGGGTCTTACGCGCAGGGCGCTTCCAGCAGCGTCAGCGCGCCGCGCGCCGCGTCCAGGCGGTACCTGGCCCCGAGCGCCACCGTGAGTTTGTCGGGCACATGTCCGATCATCAGATTCGACAACGTAGGCTTGCCCGAGGGCAGCACCACGTCGCGCACGATCTCCTCAAAGCTCAGCGCCCGATCCTCGTACTCGCTGTCGCAGCGCGTAAACTGGCCCAGCACCACGCCCGCGCAGGCGTCGAACGCGCCCGCGAGCCTGAGCTGCGTCAGCATCCGGTCCACACGGTACAGCCGCTCGTCCACGTCCTCGAGCAGCAGGATCGCGCCTTGAAGGTCGGGCATGTATCGCGTGCCCGTCAGCGCGCAGATCAGCGTCAGGTTGCCGCCGACGAGCCGGCCCTCGGCCTCGCCCGACCGCAAGCAGCGCGGCTCGATCCCCTCGGGGTTGCGAAGCGGCACACCCACCTGCGTCCCCGACAGGCAGTCAAACATCGACGGAGCGCTGAACGCCTCGAACCCCGCCTCGACCCAGTCGCCGGTCGGCATCGGCGCGTGAAAGGTAATAAGGCCGCTCATCCGCTGGTAGGCCAAGTGCAGCGCCGTGATGTCTGAATAGCCGATCAGCGGCTTCGGGTGCCTTGCCGCCGCCTCGTAGTCAAGCAGGTCGAGTATGCGCGGCGCGCCGTACCCGCCGCGGATGCACACCACCGCGTCGATCGCGTCGTCCGAAAACATGCGGTTCAGATCCCGCGCGCGCAGCGCGTCGTCACCCGACAGGTAGCCGTAGCGCGCGGTGCAGCTTAAACCCAGCACCACGCGGTAGCCCATGGCTTCGGCCTTGGCCGCCGCGCATGTGAGCGCCTCGGGATCGCCGAGCGCGCCCGACGCCCCCACAAAGCCCAGCGTACCGCCCGGCGCGAGGGCGCGAGCCTTAATCATCCATTCCACATCCCGCCGTATTATAGCATAATCGCCCGATTTATGACAATACAAATGAGAAAAATGTCAGAACGTGGAAGTAATCGTCGGCGCGGTAGCGCACGGCATGCGCTCCGAGCTGCGCAGCGCCCGGATAGAAACCCGCGCGCTTGGCCGCAAAGTGATCGCGGTAGCGAACCTCCACCTCGAACGACTCGGGCAGCGGGAACAGGTAATCCTCGCGCGGGCCCTTCAATGCCTCGGCGACCGCGCCGCGGATGCGTTCCACGGCCACGTCCGGATGGATCGAGATCGAGCCGTTGCCCTCGCCCCGCGAGACCGGCACGGTCGCGATGTTCGGGTTGACCGTTCGCACCCAGGCGCACAGCCCGGCGTCGCCGCTCACGAAGTACGTAGGCACGCCTTCGTAGGCGCAGGTCAGGCAGTTGATCAGCAGCTCCGAACCCGGCATGCCGTTGATCGTGAGCTCAGAGACGCCGAGGTTCATCGTGTGCGCCAGCGGGTTATGGTCGGAGCCGGCCCAGGCGTGGTAGCCGGTGAACAGCGCGCCGTCGAAGCTCTTGTCGAGCCCCGCCATCATCGAATAGGGGTGGCGGCCCCAGCCGCGGAAGATACGCGCGCAGCGCGGCAACGCTTGCGGGTTCAGGTTGCGCGCCGTGTCGTGCGCGTCCTTGACCAGCAGCTCGGTCGCGCCGGCATCGGCCGCGCCCTCGCAGGCCGCGGCCACCTCGCGCGTCATCTGCTCGGCAAAGTGCGGGTAGCCGTTCTTGCCCTGCTCGGTCTCGTCCCAATGCGCAATGCCGCAGGTGCCCTCGATGTCGGCCGACAGAAAGATCTTCATATCAATCATCGCTCCTTTTTGTTCCGATCAATTCCATCGCCAGCGCAACCTCCATCGTCGCGCCCACCGTCAAACACCGCTCGTCCAATGTAAACGCGCGGCTGTGCAGCGGCGGCGCCGGCATATGCGCCGGATCGGCGCAGCCGACGTGGAAGAACGCGCCCGGCGTGCGCTCGATGAAGTAGGCGAAATCCTCGCCGCCCATGCTGGGGGCCGCGGCCTCGAGCGCGCCTTTAGCGCCGTATAGCCGCTCGGCCAGTTTAAGCACCCGCCCGGCCTCGTTCGGCTGGTTGACCAGCGCGCAGTAGCCCGGCTCGACCGCGACGTCCGCCGTGCAGCCCATCGCCTGGCAAACACCCTGAACCGCCTCGCGGATGCGCTGCTTCAACGCGAGGCGCAGCGCCCCGTCGGCCGTGCGCAGCGTACCGCGCAGCGTGACCAGGTCGCACATGACGTTGGGCGCGGCGCCGCCCTCGATCATGCCGATGTGTAGCACCGCGCTGCTGAGCGGCGACACATTGCGCGAGATCAGCGTCTGGAGTGCGGAAATCAGCTGCGCCGCGCACACGATCGCGTCCGCGCCGCCCTCGGGGTACGCGCCGTGCCCGGATTTGCCATGTATGCGGATCGTCAGGCCGTCGGTCGCGGCGTTGAGCGTGCCTGCGCGCGTCTCCACAACGCCCACCGGCAGCCGGGGCATCACATGCAGTCCGAACGCCCAGTCGACGGGCGGCTCCGTCATGCAGCCGGCCTCGACCATGGGCTTCGCGCCGCCGTCGGTCTCCTCCGCCGGCTGGAAGAGCAGCTTGACATTGCCGCACAGCGCGTCGCGGTGCTCGCCGAGCACCTTGGCCGCGCCCAGCAGGATCGCCGTGTGCGCGTCGTGGCCGCAGGCGTGCATCCTGCCCGGATGGCGCGAACTGAACGGCCCGCTGGGCTCCTCGAGCGGCAGCGCGTCCATGTCGGCGCGCAGCAAAAGCGTCGGACCCGGCCGCGCGCCCTCGATCAGCCCCAGCAGCCCGCCCTGGCAGTCGGCATGGGGGATGCGCAATTCATGAAGCCTGTCCCGCACATAGGCGCGGGTTTGCGTCAGTTCAAACCCCAGCTCGGGCACCTGGTGCAGCGCGCGCCGGCAGTCGATCATCCAGCCCTCGACCGCCCGCACCGCCGCCATAACTTGGGCGTCATCCATGGTTATGCCGCATCCCTTTCAATAATATACCCGCGGCACGCGCGGGCCGATTCGAGCCAACGCCTCGTTGCGGTTGAAATTGCCCCGGCGCGCGTACTCCTCGATCGTTATCCCGCCGCCGAGCAGCGTGGCGACGTCGCCCGCGCGCACGCCCTCGATGGCCGTCACATCCACCATCATCTGATCCATGCACACCCGGCCCAGCACCCGCGCGCGCCGGCCGCGAACCTCAACCTCGCCGGTCTCGACGAAGCGGGGGCAGCCGTCGGCAAACCCGACCGACAGCGTGGCCACCAGCGCGTCGCGCCCAAGCGGGTGGTCGTCGTCGTAGCCGATCAGCTCGCCGGCGCGCACGCTGCGCACCTGCGCCACGCGCGCCATGAACCGCGCCACCGGCTTGTCACGCTCGGGGTGTTCGTATCCGACCGGGCACACGCCGTACAGCCACGCGCCCACGCGCACCGCGCCATACTGGCGATCGGGATAGCGTACGAGTCCGATGCTGTCGAGCACATGCTTAAACAGGTGCAGCCCCGCGCCTTCCAGTTGCCCGGCCACCCGGTCGAACGCCTCGAATTGGCGCTCGTCGAGCGAGGCGCTGTGCAACGCCAAGTGAGTAAACAGCCCTTCGGGGACGATGCCCTTAAGCTTCGCCGCCTCAATTATATCCCGCGCGGCGGTTTCGGGTTCATAACCCAGCCGGTGCAGCCCGGTGTCCAGCTTGAAGTGTACGCGCGCCGGTCTCTTCAGGGCCTGCGCGCACGCGCCGATCAGCCGCGCCTGCTCGGGCGAATAGGCGGTCAGCGCCGCGCCCGCGTCGATTGCCGCCGGCAACTCCGCCTCGCCCGCCGGCCCCATGACCAGCACGCCTATATCCGTCGCCCGCAGAACCTCCAGCGCCTCGCCCACCGTCGCCACCGCCAGCAGCCGCGCGCCGAGCCCCGCAAGCACATGCGCCACCGGCAGCGCGCCGCAGCCGTATGCATTGCCCTTGAGCACGGGAATCAGCTGGCAACCCGGCCCGAGCATCGCCCGCGCGCTCAAGTAATTGGCAGTAATCGCCTTAAGGTCCACCTCGACCCAGCACCGCGCGCGCGCCACGTCCTCCGGCACCCGCATTCCCCCATTCACACCATCCGCCTAAGTATAGCAAAAACCCGCCGCACGCGCAAGCGCGGCGGCGGGCCATCGGTCGCATGGGGGTGCAAAAAAACCGCCTCGCGCGCGAGGTGGTTTCTTCGTTATGTCAATTACTTACTGGGCCGCGTTCAGGCGCTTGGCCAAGCGCGCCTTTTTACGATTTGCTGCGTTCTTATGGATAACGCCCTTGCTGGCGGCCTTGTCAATCGCGCTCGCGGTGGCGCTGAGCAGCTGTGCGTCAGCATTCCCCCCGGCGACAGCGGCGTCGTACTTCTTAACGGCCGACCGCGTGGCGGATTTGATCATACGGTTGCGCAGGTTCTTTTTTTCGTTTACCTTTACGCGCTTGATGGCGGATTTGATGTTCGGCAAGACAATTCACCTCCTCAGCCCGTCAATTACAACAACCGTAATTTTACCACGGCGCGCGTACCATTGCAATACCTTCTGCGTGATCTCAACGTAAAAATCACATCCGCGCGCATGGAAGAGGGCGGCGCGCGGGACACTATCCCGTAACCGCAATAAGGGGGAGATGTGTACATGCGTCAGATTCGGACCGATCTCGCGATGGAGCAGACCGGTGCGCGTGACCTGCCCGGCGTCACCATATCGTCGTGGGAAGCGGGCGACATCGTGATTACGGAGGTGCGCATCGACACGGGCGAGGGCGCGAAGCTGCTGAACAAGGCGCCCGGCGTATACGTGACGCTCGAGTGCGCGCCGCTGCGCAAACAGGGCCCGGAACTGCGCATAGCCATGGCGAGCCTGCTGGGCGAGGAACTGCTCAGGCTGATGCCGCCCGAGGACGACCGGCCGGTGCTGGTGATCGGCCTGGGCAACCGCTCGGTCACGCCCGATTCGCTCGGCCCCAAGACCGTAGAGCGGACGTTGGTCACGCGCCACATCTTCCGCGAACTGCCGGATTCGGTCGACGATCGGATGAGTCCGGTGTGCGCGGTGGCGCCGGGCGTACTGGGCGTAACCGGCATCGAGACGCTCGAAGTGGCGCGCGGCATCGTGCGCGAGGTGAACCCGCGCGTGGTGATCGTGATCGACGCGCTGACCGCGCGGGCGTCGAGCCGCGTGGGCTCCACGGTGCAGCTGACCGACACCGGCATCCAACCGGGCTCGGGGGTGGGCAACCACCGCAGCGCGCTGACCGACGAAACGCTGGGCGTTAAGGTGCTGGCGCTGGGCGTACCCACGGTGATCTACGCCGCCACGATCGCGCGCGACGCGCTGTCGATGCTTTCCGAGGACGACGGCACGCGCGAGGAGGAACTCGACCACCTGTGCGAGAAGCTGTTCGAGGGCGCGCTGGGCGAGATGATCGTCACCCCGCGCGAGATCGACGACCTGGTCGGCGACGTGGCGCAGATACTGGCCTCGGGCATCAACCAGGCGCTGCACCCGGGCCTGTCGGAGAAAGAGATATTGACGATGATGTCGTGAGATGTTACAGCTCGGCAGAGGCTGTAGCGTCAAGTACTGAAACGGCGCCATCATCCGCAGGTCTGAGGGATTAAGGATACTCTGGCAAGATCAAGCCGCCGAGAAGATCGGCGTTTCGCTAAATTTCTGTGCACGAATTAAGGCCGGCGCTTCGGGCATGTCCCTAAAACGCCGATGTCCGTCTGCACCGCGCTTCTGATTGCCCCGAATAATCTATTGCTTTACAGCGAAGAAGCGCATTCAGAAGAGAATGCCGATATACCATGGGCCATCCAGCCGATGAACCGCCGCACGGAAAAGCAGCGACGCTGCCGTGGATATGCTCAAGGCATTTTACCGTTCGCTGTAGCCCCCATTTCAATTCAGATTAAAATATAAGCTGCTTGCCCTATCTCGCCCAAATTCCCTCTAAGTGCCGCCATTACTACGTTCTGTGGGGGTGTAGTTCCCCCCACATTCCCCTAACTCGGTATGGCTCTGCCTAAGTTTAGTATAACAAAAGTAGTACGATTTCATCGGACATGGAATGCCCCGGCCAATCAGCGTCAGGGCATTCCATGTTCGGTACGCCTGGATTAGTCGGGTTGCTCGGATGCCTTTATGTCCGCAATGTACATTTTGAGCACATCTGTGAAAAGGGCGAAGTTCTTTTCGTTTGCCAGTAGGCTCGCAGGGAAGCTGGGGCGCTTGTCCAACTTGTCATCAGGGATTTGTACGCCGGGTATCTCTTCGAGCGCAGACCTCAACTTCAACCTGTACGCTAACTCATTGAACGGCGGCTTCATGTGCTGGAAAGACATCTCGACGAAAGATCCGCTGTCGTAGTTATATACCGTGCAAAACAGATGTCGCTGTTTCCCTTGATACTCAGGCACAAAGCTCCCGTGATTTTTTCCTTTGCCCCATCCAATAGAGCAACCGAGCGATTCAAAGACTTCCAAGAGGTTGCCGCACACTTGAGCGACCTCGTCGCCGTTCCTAGCCGCATCCTCAAAAAATCTCTCTCTGTCCCAAGCCCGCGATCCTGTACGCTTTGTTTGCGCCGCACTCACAGTCTTGCCGATGAGGTCTGGCACCAATGTCGTTGTGAGGCCGTCCGATGAAAGGAATTGCTTGATCTCAAGCCCCAACACCTCGGTATCAATCATCTGGCCATTGAGGTACTCAATGATTCTTCGCAACGAAGGGGGGATTATATCTGCGGCGAATATTAAACGAACCCTTCCGGCACGGAGGTTTACGCTGACTGATTGCCAAAAGGCATCTTCGCTTTCGGAACCCACCCCAATATCGGCGAGTGCGGTGGCGCTTCCATCAGCCGAATTCTTCTCGTAGCTTTCCCGGATTAACTCTACCGGCCAATATTGAATCCCATTGGCCGCATAGTCGAGCATCTGCGCTACCACCTCGCGCCGGATTCTTGTATCTGTGCTACGTTTGACCTCAATGAAGGTCGGTATCGCATCTTGGTCGATAAACAGATGGTCAAGAAACCACTGCGCTCCACCCTCGTGTTCAGACGGAACCCCCATTTCACGCGAGACAAAAATCCACCTACGGGGGTTGTCCGGGTCAATCTGATCCCCCGCCAGAATTGAGGGGTGCCTTTCGATCAGGCCTTGGAAGAAATCCTCGTCTGAATACTGTGTTTGTGTCAACTCAGTCAGTTCGTCAACGCCATTAAGTACGAAAATCTTCCCGCCCATCTCTACTTCCTCCACATCTCCAGTATATTTACCACGCACCGACCTCAGGTAGCGTTGAAGTGTAGAGATATCTTATCCGTCTCGAAAATCTTATCGTACGAGTTGCTATCCGATACTCGAAGCACAAACTCCATATCCTCAATCGCTTCATATGAGGACAGTTCCGCTTCATGTATTCTAATCTCGAACGTATTCTTTTTCTTCTTCTTCGATTCAACGCTAAATATACCGCCGGTAAGTACATTCCAACCATTCACAGACGCAGAGTTCATCATAACATTCACGGTATTTTCGCTATCATTCACAACTACGGCTTCTAATCCGAGAACGCCCCCATCCCCCCATGTTTTATGTTCACCTGTAAGGTAAACCGTGATGCCATCCCGCTCAAGCAGCACCGTCTTTTCAGCAGCAACCATTTCGCGCTTGGTCAACTCGTTCCGCGCTCCGTTGATCAGAGCATGAAGCTCGTCATCTTTCATAGATGCAAAGTCGGCACCCTCGGCGAGGGCAAATCCAGCAGAAAACAGC
Organism: Anaerozeibacter quisquiliarum; assembly: GCF_051162045.1. Classification (NCBI taxonomy): domain Bacteria; kingdom Bacillati; phylum Bacillota; class Clostridia; order Eubacteriales; family Anaerozeibacteraceae; genus Anaerozeibacter; species Anaerozeibacter quisquiliarum. The sequence continues at coordinate 1,649 of NZ_JBISDI010000050.1, read as the reverse complement.
AACGCGAGAACGAGCACAGATGACAAAAACTTCTTCATTTCAGTTCCCTCCCATTTTTGATAGCTCCGTGACAATTAGCACATCCCCGCTCTCCAAAATCTCGTCTTTTAGCATGGAATAGCGCGGCCTGTCGAAGTTCTTGCCTGTCTGCTGGTCGGTGTAGACCTTGCCTTTGTACAGGGGGATGCCGCTATCAGCACAGAACCGATTGATCTCGGCTATCCCCCTGTCGAGGCGCTGATCCTTCGTGCTTGTCCGGTGATACCCCAGATACTTCATCGGAATCCCTCTTTCTCAAGCAATATCGAACATAAGTTCGATTACGTGTCTATTGTAGCACGAAGGACTCAAAATGTAAACACAAATTTGTGGAGGTTCCACAAATACTCTTTTGGTCATTTTGATACCTCGTCGAGCCGTCTCCCGGCTGGACTCAAAAGGTATACTTTCCGACACCATACCAGCGAGTCGCCATTACACGCCTAAAAGCGTACAATTCACGTCCTCCCGCTGCTGTTCTCCGGTGTTCAGATAATCTATGAACTTGTCGAAGTTGATAAGGTACTTATTGCCCGACTTGATATAAACAATTCGGTCCTCTTTGCATAGTCTCCAAAGCGTCTTGTAGGAGAATCCTGTTTCGTTGGCTACCGCCTGAATCGATGCCATGCGAGGTATTTTCAGTTCTGTGCCGCTGCTGGTGGTTCCGCTGTGCCCAATTTTTACGACAACATTCTCGTGCGCCATATAGATTGCTCCCCTTCATAATTAGGGATCAATACATATTCAAGTGAACTAATGTATCGATAGCCCAGTATATTTCGCGCTCATCGCAAACTCGGGCTGAAATTATCGCCCCACTTTATCTTTTTATTTTTTGCGCGCCCTACACGGCCTCTCCTTGGCCTGTACAGCGTCTTTGCTCTCCAAGGTGGTTCCTGCCACCCAATGCAGAAAGGTTGTCCGGAGGCATTCTCCGCATCCTGGCGCATACTCAGCTATTGCCGATAGTTTTTGCATCGCACATGACATCATTCCTCCTCGTCGTAATCAAAATCTCCATCTTCGAGCACCGTTTCCCAATCATCTTCCTCGTTCTGATTGTCGCACCGGCCTGGCCTTAGGACGATAACGACAGGGCTTGCATCATCTGCGCCGTCCGATAGAAAAGCTGTGTGTGCGCCATATGCTTTTTCAATTATGAAGCGACATGCAGCGAACCTATCTTTGTTGCGCCGATCTTGCGCAATTGCAATTATCGATTCGAGCGCGGGTACCGTGGCGGTCTTTAGTAGTGCTTTGAATTCCTCACGCGCTTCTTTTTGCTGCGCAGTCTGTTTGGGCCTCCCCCGAAAATTTCCGCTCGTCCCCTTGGGAAAACCCATGTACAATCACCTCCTGGATGTATGAACCGTGACATACTGAGTGTCTGGTGTCCATTGTGCGACGAACTGACTTTTAACCTCTGGATCGGACAGCTCTGTGAGCGTGTGTTCAATTTCGCCTATGTATTGGGGGAGCGTCTTAAATTAGATGCAGATATGCTTCCGTCCGGCTTGTGGGGATACGACATAGTTGTACATTGCGCTGAATGCCCGATGGCATTTATAACCTCTCCCTTCCATTGTTATTGCTCTGATACTGTTTCC
>NZ_JBISDI010000049.1:0-25559 GCF_051162045.1 Anaerozeibacter quisquiliarum | reverse complement strand
ACCGCTCGCGCACAGCGCGTGCTCGACGTCTTCGAGCAGCGCTTGTTCGTCTTCCAGGCCGCAATAGAGGCGGATCAGGTTGCGGTTGGCGTTGCGGCTGCGTGCTTCCTCATCGCTGAGCTTGAACATGGGCATGCACACCAGCGATTCAAAGCCGCCCCAGCTGACGCCCTTGCGGAACAGGCGCAGCCGGTTCGCAAACGCCATCGATTGCTCGACTGTGCCGTCCAGCTCGAAGCTCAAAAGCCCGCAGCCGCCGCGCATCTGGCGGCGCGCCAGCTCGTACTGCGCCGTGCCCTCAAGGCCGGGGTAGTTCACGCGCCGGACGCGGGCCTGGCTTTGCAGGTACGCCGCGACCGTGCGGCCGCTCCGCCCCGACTGGGCGAGCCGCGCCGGCATCGTGCGCAGCCCGCGCAGCGCCAGCCACGAGTCGAACGGCCCCAGAATTCCCCCGATCAGCTCGCGCTCGCCGGTCTTGACGGCGGAGATGATCTCGGAGCGGGCGCACAGCGCGCCGCCGATGATGTCGCTGTGCCCGCCGATGTACTTGGACATGGTGTGCACGACAATGTCGATGCCCAACTGAAGCGGATTCTGGTGGATCGGCGTGGCCCAGGTGTTGTCGATCGCGGTCATGATGCCATGGGCCCGGGCGATCGCGGACACGGCCTCAAGATCCTGTAGCTCCAGGACGGCCGACGTCGGGCTTTCGAGGTAGAAAAGGCAGGTGTTCGGGCGGATCGCGCGCTCGAACTCGGCGCTCTCCATGCCCGAGACATAGCTCACCTCCACCCCGTAGCGCTTAAGGTAGCCGCTCAGGAAGCTGCGCGCCGGGCCGTATACATTGTGAACGGTGACCACGTGGCCGCCCGGCCGGACCGCGTGCAGGATCGCGGCCGAGATTGCCGCCATACCCGACGCGAAGCACAGCGCCCCGTCGGCCGCCTCCAGCGCGGCCAGCTTCTGTTCGAGCAGCACGGTGGTGGGGTTCTCCACGCGGCCGTAGAAGTAGCGGCCGCGCGAGTCTTCGACGTCATAGCCGAGCAAGTCCTCGATGTCGTCGAAGACGTGCAGCGAGGTCTGGAAGATGGGGGGGACGACCGCGCCCAAGTGGACCGCGGCGGCATTTTCCTCGCCCAGATGGGTGCAGATGTAGGCGATATCCCGTTGTTCAGCAGTCATGATGTAATCCCGTCCTTGCGTAGCAAATGTAGTTTATTCCTTGACCGCGCCCGCGGTCAGCCCGCTCGCGATGTACTTCTGGATGTAGGCAAAGACCAGCATCGTGGGCAGGATTGAGACGACCATACCGGCCGTGAGCGCGCCCCAGTTGATGTCGAACTTCATGATGAATGAGTTGATCGCCACCGGGATGGTCTTGAGGTGTTCGGAGTCGATGAACATGATCGCCAGAAAGATCTCGTTCCAGCACTGCACGAATGCGAACAGAAACGTGGACGCCACGCCCGTGCCCATGACCGGCAGGATCACCAGCAGCAGCGACTTGGCGCGCGAGCAACCGTCGATCATCGCCGCCTCCTCGAGCGCGTTCGGGATGCGCTGGAAGAAGCCGCGCAGTGTGATCGTGCAGTAGGGGATGACCATCGCCATGTACAGGATCATCAAGACCGGCAGCTTGTTGATTAGCCTAAGCCTGCCCATCATTTCGTACAGCGGCGCGAGCAGGATGAACATCGGAACCATCTGGGTGACCAGGTACCCGAGCATCAGCGCGCCGCGCCCCTTGAATTTGAAGCGCGCCATCGCGTAACCGCCCATGATGGCCAGCACCATGGCCGCCGCGCTGCCGACGACCGCCACCAGCAGGCTGTTGAGGAAGTAGCGCCCAAAATCCGAAATTTGGAATATCTCGGCGTAGTTCTCCCAGGTGAAGGGCCGGGGCAGATATTGAACCGGGAACACGTAGATCTGCTGCTTGGTCTTGAACGAGGTGAGCAGCACCCACGCGATTGGCCCGACCACCAGCGCGAAGAACGCGGCCAGCGCCAGGGCCTTGAGCGCGATCAGGAGCGGTTTTCGCCTGTGCACCATCAAAAATCGCTCCCTTCCTCGTAGCGCGTGATGCGCAGGTAGAACACCGCGTAGGAGACCAGCACGGCCAGGATGATGACGCCGTAGGCCGACGCCTTTCCGTAGTCCTGGTTAAACATCAGCATGTCGATCATGTAGGTGGACAGGATGTGCGAGGCGTTGGCCGGCCCGCCGCGCGTCATCGTGTAGATCAGGTCGGGGAAGTTCAGGATCCAGATGACCCGCAGCAGCGTCGTCAGCACCAGCACCGGCGCGATGTAGGGCAGCGTGATGTGGTTAAACTTGTACAGCGCGCCGGAGCCGTCGATGTCCGCCGCCTCGTACAACTCGTCGGGCACGCCCTTGAGCGCCGCCTGGATCATGATCGCGAAGAACGGCACGCCGTACCAGACGTTTGCGATGATGCACGACCAAAGCACGATGTTGATGTCCGACAGCCAGCGAATCGGCTGCGCGATCAGGTTGAGCCGCATCAGCACGTCGTTGAGTGCGCCCGACTGGCCGTTCATCAGCCAGCGCCAGATCAGCCCGATCAGCGACCCCGAGATTGCCCAGGGCACGTAGACGATGCCCTGGTAGATGCCGCTTCCGCGAAACTTGCGCTTGAGCAGCAGCGCCAGCGCAAAGCCCAGCAGGAATTGGAAGAACAGCGACACGAACACCCAGCGGGCGGTGTTCCAAAGCAGCGTCGGGAATTCGGGCGTTCGGAAGATTTCGATGAAATTTTGGAATGCGATGAAACGGCGGTCAAAGATGTCCCACAGCGTGTAGTGCTGAAACGCCATGACGATGCCGCGGCTGAGCGGGTAATAGGTCAGCGTGAGCACCGCCAGGACGCCGGGCAGGATCATCCACAGCAGGAACCGCCGGCGGGATGTGAGCCGCTTGGACTGTTTCGACATGCGCCGCCCTCCTCGTTTGAATTGGCCGAGGCAGTAACACCAAGAAGGTGTGTTATGCAATCCCCCTTGCCACCCTCTGACGTGCCCATCCGGAGGGGGGCGCGTCGGAGGGTGGCAAGGGGGATTGCCCCCAGGTAGCCGCCGGTCTATTCCGACGCTGTCTGGCGGGTGCTTTTCCGCCGGCTCGTTTCTGCGAAACGCTTGACGTAGCGCCGCTATGCCCGCGCATTTTGCAGCAACGATCGGACGGGAAATCCCCTCGTCAGCCAACGCCCGAATCAATCGGCGGTTACCTGGCGTTACAGCCTCCGCTAGCCGGCCTTCTTCGCGTTCGCCCGCTGGTCGACCCAGTACTCGTTCCAGCCCTCAAGCACCTGCTCGGCCGTCATGGAGCCGGTCAGCAGACGCTGCAGGTCGTCGTTGGCGCGCTTCATGTACGCGCCCCAGCCCTGATACTGCTGCGGAGCGACCGCGCAGATCCACACGTCGGGCTGGGCGTTCATCGACATGTAGGGCGCGTAGGCGCCGGTGCCGAAGAACGGGTCTTGTGCGGCGGAGGCGTAGATCGGCAGCAGGCCCGACTCCTTGCAGAAGGTCAGGTTGCTTTCCTCGCTCGACAAGAACTCGATCAGCTTCCACGCCTCATCGGGATGCTGGGAATAGGAAGTCATGCCCCAGCCCGCGTAGCCCATCGGGCCGTAGCTCTTGCCCGTCGGGCCCACCGGCAGCGGCGCGGTAGCCCACTCGCCCTCGGGCATACGCTCCTGGCAGACCGCGATGACCTCGGGGTCCTGGATCAGGATCTGCGTGACGCCGGACACGAAGGCCTCGACCATCTCGGTGTAGGACCAGTTGAGCGAGTCGGGCGGGGAGGCGTCCTGATACAGCGCTACGTAGTCGTTCAGCGCGCTAAGCGCCTCGGGCGTCCCAAAGATCGTGGAGCCGTCCGCGAAGAAGTAGGCCTCGTTGGCGTCGATATCGCTCGGCGTGTAGGCCTGGATTTGCATGTCGGCGTACCACTGGCCGCCCGCGCCGCCGCGGAACGAGTAGCCGTACTTGCCCTTCGCGGGATCGACGAGCTTTGCGCCGATGTCGTGCAGCTGCGCAAAGGTCGTCGGCGGCTTAAGCCCGGCCGCCTCAAACGCCTTGACGTTGTAGAACAGGATCCTCTGATAGAAGCCGTAGGGGATCAGGTAGGCCTTGCCGCCGATCCGGGTGATGTCGTCCTGGGCGACCTTGAGCAGCTGGTCCTTGCTCGCCCAGTTTGCCACGCGCGCGTCCATGTCCTGGATGAACCGATTGGTGATGAACTGCGTGGCGGTCTGCTCGCGCACCTCGAGCACGTCGAGCGGCTGCTGCTGCATCAGCATCTGGGCGATCTTATCGTCGGCGTTGTCGAGCGGGGGAGAGATCAGATCGACCGTGATGCCGGGGTTGGCCGCTTCGAACTTGTCGAGCAGCCGGCGGATCGTGGCGGTGCGGGCGGGGCTGGTCAGGCTTTCAACCATCGTCAGCTTCACCGGGGCGCTTGCGAGCGCCCCGACCGGCGCCATAGTGGCGATCAACGCGACCGCGAGGAACACGAGCAGTAGGCGTCTGGTTTTCATGGACAATCCTCCTTTGCCTTTTTGCGCATTATTCCAAGGCCGTTCGGTTCCGGCGGCCTAGGTTTCGATCTCACGAATCAGCTCGATTTCGCGGCTCATGTAGTCGTGGTGCACCCGGGCCGCGCCTGCCGCGTCGCGCGCGAGCATCCGCTCCATCATCACGCGGTGCGCCGGGATCGAGGCGCGCAGGATGACCGCCAAGTCCGGGCTTTCGATGTTCCAGATGCCGCTTGAATTCCTCAGCAGGTTCTTGAGCATGTGCGTCAGCAGCGCGTTGCCCGACAGCGACACCAGCTTCTGATGGAACTTGAGGTCGAACTCGGACTGATCCTCGCCGCGCGCGTAGCGCTGTTCCACCTTGGACAGCAGCCGCGACAGCGCGCTCAATTGCTCGTCGGTCGCGCGCCGCGTGCATTCCTCCACCGCCATGCCCTCGAGCGCCTTGCGCACGCCGAGCGCGTCCACCAGCTGCCGCAGCAGGTAGCCCTTGTTCAACTCGCCCACGAAAAACGAGGTGTCCACGTTTTCGATGTAGATGCCCTTGCCGTTGAACACGCGGAGCAGGCCGTGCGCCTCCATCGTTTTGAGGGCCTCGCGCACCGACGCGCGGCTCGCGCCCACCAACTCCGCGATGCTGGCCTGCGATGGCAGCGGATCGCCGGGCGTCAGCTGGTTTACGTAGATATGCTTCTTGATCTCCTGGATAATCTGCGCCTGCAGATCCACCTTCTCAATTCGGTCGATGGTCATCGCCCTCTCGGCATGAGCTGTCACCTATCATATAGGTTAATTAATATTATACTCATATGAGCCGGGATGTCAATGGCATTCTTGACGATTATTTTTGATAATGATATAGTTCCCACAAATATGCGGGAGGCGTATGCAGTCAATGGGCAAATTTCTCACCGGGCGCAGCGGCGATGGCTTTACATTCCGACCGAACGCGCCGAGCGACCGGACGGTCCCGGTCTTACGGGTTTGCAGTGGCGAGGCCGGCTGCGTGGGCGGCGTCGAGAGCGTCCGCACCGGCGCGCCCATCGCGAACCTCGAGGATCAGGCCGTCGAGTCCTGCGCGACCGAAATCCATAGGGGGGTATAACCCGCAGGGGCGGCTGTCAGAGGCCCGCAACCCGTATAACGCATTGCTCAGCCGTCATGGGTGCGGCCGGCGGTGCGGCAGGTGTGCGGAAGCGCCGCGCGATATTGTGACAGCAGCGCCAGCGCGGACAGGCCCCAGCCGATCGGGGCGGCGAGGCCGATGGCGGTGAAGCCCAGATAGGCCGTGCCGAACAGCGCGCACATAAGCCGCGCCAGCAGGTCGTACACCGACGCGATCACGGCCTTTTGCGGCAGGCCGATGCCTTGCAGCACGTTTTTCAGGATGCTGGTGGCGCATTGAAACGGCACGGCCAGCGCGCTGAGCAGCATATAGCTGCGCGCGAGCGCGAGCACATGGGGCGAAGCGCCGCCGATCAGCATTGGAATGAAGCGGTGGTGCAGCGCGATCGCCAGCGCGAGCGCGGGCGTCAGGAAGGCAAGCATCAGTGCGTAGAGCTGCGTAACCCCCGCGCGAATCCGATCCGGCCGGTTCGCGCCGCAGTTTTGACTGCCGAACACCTCCGACGCGCTGCCCATCAGCATGGCGGGCATCATCGGCAGCGCAAACAGCCGGTCGGACACCGCGACGGCCAGCACCGCCGAGCTGCCCAGCGCGTTCACCGCGAACTGGAACACAGCGGCGCTGAGCGAGGCCATCAGGTTGGTCAGCGCGATCGGCGCGCCCAACCTGAGCATCTTGACCGCCATGTCGCGGCGCACGAAGAAGCGCATCAGCCGGGCGATGCCCGGACGCCTCAGCAGCATGTGACGGGCGCACAGCGCGCAGGATACGGTCTGGGCAGACAGGTTCGCCAGCGCCGCGCCGGCCACCCCCATGCCAAGCCCCACGACCAGCGCCGCGTGCAGCGCAAGTCCCAGACCCAGCGCCAGCGCCTGGAACCTGAGCGGCGCGCGGGTGTCGCCCTCGGCGCGCAGGATGCCCCACAGCGCCGCGTTGACGAGCGGGATCGGCATGCCGAGCAGCGCCACGCGCAGGTAGCGGACGGCGTCTGCCGCCAAGTCCGCCGGCGTATCAAATAGAAGGACCAGGCGGTTTGCCAGCGCCGCCGAGGGGATCGCCGCGAGCACGCCCATCAGCGCGATCAGCATCAGCGCCGCGCAGGCAAAGCGGTCGGCGCCGTCCCGATCGCCGGCTCCCACGCAAAGCGCGATCGGGATCAGGAACCCATTGCAAAAGCCCATCAGCAGCCCCAGGGTCAGCAGCGCCACCGGCGCGGCGGCCGCGATCGCGGCGAAGGCGTTTACGCCGACCACCCGGCCGACGATCAGGCTGTCGGCGAGGCTCGCCAACTGCGTCAGCGCGCTGCCCATGAGCATAGGCGCGCCAAACGCCAGCATCCTTTTTAGCGGCTGTCCGGTGGTCATATCGACCTGCACGCCCATCACCTCCTTCGATCATATCGGGAGGAAGGCGCTGAAAGACCAAGCCCACGCCGTATTGATGATCGCGCGGTGATACGGGTTTACCGGCGGCGCGGAGGATCGCAATCGATACGAAATAGGGCTGCAGCGCGCTTGCCTGGCGCTGCAGCCCTTTAAATTCAGGGGGTTTATGGGGCGGCCTTCGGCAGGGGGAGCTTGTCGCCGCCCATTTTTTCTTCGGCGAGCATCTGATTGAACAGGTCCTTGCCGGGCGCGTCGGCCGCTTCGTCCTCGGGGAAGGGAACGAGCTCGCCGTCGTCAAAGTCGGAATCGGAGTCGAAGTCGCCGGGTGCGCCGGAGTTCGTGTCCGCGTCCGGATCGGTCGCGAACGGATCGACGCCGTAGTCCTTGTAGTCGTCAAAGGTCTCGGGCGGCGGCGTGGGCGTCGCTTCCCACGGCGGCGCCGCGCCGAACGCGCTCTTCCATACCTCGCGCACGCTGTCGGCGACAAAGTTGGGGTTTTGCGCGTAGGTATGGACTTCCCAGCCCAGCACAAAGATGGAAATCAACAGCACAAGCGTCGCGAAAATCGTGAGCACGACGCGCTTTAACCGGTGCGTCTGGGTAAAGCGCACCATCATGCGTATAAACCCGCCGATGGCCAGCGCCAGCCCGACAAGAGGGATCGGGCTTAGCACAAGCCCCAGCAGCGAGCGGGAGAACGCCTTATTCATGGCCCGGTTTTCGTCGCGTTCATGGCCCTTGGTATACATCGGCATGCAATTACACCTTCCCGTGCAGGTTACAGCAACCATCATTATAGCATAAAGAAGCGCAAAGGGCAATCGCCTTGCGCCCCTACGTTCGACGCGCGGGGCAGCCAAAAGTTCCCTGACGCCAGAGCGCTTGTTAATATAGGCCTCCGACAATTGACAAACGCGGTCGGGTAGTGTACAATTCCACGAAATGCTTGTCGGAGGCGTCGGATGATGAGGGCGTTGTACAGAAATGCGGCGGTGTTCCGCAGGGGGGTACTTGAGCGGCTGGACGTGGCCGTGTCGGGCGGGCGGATCGATCGCCTGGCGCGCGGCATTTCCCCGATGGGCTTTGATCGGGTGTTCAATTTAAAGGATTTGCTATTGGTTCCCGGCTTCGTAGACGTGCATGTGCATCTTCGAGAGCCGGGTTTTTCTTATAAGGAGACGATTGAGACCGGCACCCTCGCGGCGGCGCGCGGCGGCTACAGCTGCGTATGCGCCATGCCCAACGTCGATCCCCCGCCCGACGACCTTATGCACTTGAAGGTGCAGCTCGATGCGATCGAGCGGGGCGCGCAGGTGCGTGTGCTGCCCTACGGCGCGCTGACCCGCGGGCGCAGGGGGGAGGGGGCCCCGGCCGATTACGCCGCGCTCGCGCCCTGCGTGGCCGGCTTTTCCGACGACGGCGTCGGCGTGCGCGACGAAGCGGCGATGTCCGCCTGCATGCGCGCTGTGCGGTCGGTGGGCGGCATCGTGGCGGCCCATTGCGAGGACGAGGCGAAGCTAAACGGCGGCTACATCCACGACGGCGCGTATGCCCGCCGGCACGGGCACAAAGGCATCCCGTCCGAGAGCGAATGGAGGCAGCTTGCGCGCGATTTGGAGCTGGTTCGCCGGATCGGCTGCCGCTACCACCTGTGCCACGCCTCGACGAAGGAGAGCGTTACGCTGATCCGCGAGGCCAAGCGGGAGGGGCTCGACGTCAGCTGCGAGACCGCGCCGCACTACCTCGTCCTGACCGATGAGGACATGGAGGAACACGGCCGGTTCAAGATGAACCCGCCCTTGCGCAGCGCCGCCGACCGCGACGCGCTGATCGAGGGGCTCAACGACGGCACGGTCGACATGATCGCCACCGACCACGCGCCCCACAGCGCCGAGGAAAAGGGCAGGGGCCTTGCCGGCAGCGCGATGGGGGTGGTGGGGTTGGAGACGGCGTTTCCGGTGTTGTATACGCGGCTCGTCGAGCCGGGCACGGTGCCGCTGGAAGTGGTGCTGACCGCGCTGACCGACGCGCCCCGGCGCAGGTTCGCCCTGCCGGGCGGACTTACGGAGGGCGCGGAGGCCGACTTCGCGGTATGGGATTTGCACAGGGCCTACGCCGTCGATCCTAAGGACTTTGCCTCGATGGGCCGGGCCACCCCGTTCGAGGGCTGGACGGTCAAGGGCCTGTGCCGGATGACGATGGTAGGCGGAAGGAGGGTGTACGGTGATCTATCGGATCGCGCGCAATGACGAGGTCGCGCGGACGGTGTACCGGCTGGAGCTGGATGGAGACACGTCCGCGCTGACCGCGCCCGGCCAGTTCGTTAACATCAAGGTGCCCGGCTGCTACCTGCGGCGGCCGATCTCGGTGTGCGACTGGTCGGACGGGACCATGACGCTGATCTACAAGGTGCTGGGCGAGGGCACGAAGGGGCTGGCCCAAATGGAGGCGGGCGCGTCGCTCGACCTGCTGACCGGCCTCGGCAACGGGTTCTCCGCCGTGCCGGAGGGTGTAAAGCGGCCGTTGCTCGTCGGCGGGGGCTTGGGCGTCGCGCCGCTGTACAGGCTGATGAAGGCCCTGCCGGGCGCGCGGGCGGCGCTGGGCTTTGCGAGCGCGGCCGACGTGTTCCTGCGGGACGCGTTCGAGGCGCTGGGCGAGGTGCATATCATAACGATCGACGGGTCGGCGGGCGCGAAGGGGCTGGTGACCGACCTGATGGCCGCGCTCGATTATGACTACGTGTTCGCCTGCGGGCCCGAGCCGATGATGCGCGCGGTGCATGCGCTGTGCCCGCGCGGGCAGTTCAGTTTCGAGGGGCGCATGGCCTGCGGCTTCGGCGCGTGCATGGGCTGCTCGCGCGAGACGAACTTTGGCAGCAAGCGCGTGTGCGTGGACGGGCCGGTGTTTGCGGGGGAGGAGATCGCGTGGTAGATACGACGGTGCGGCTGGGCGATTGGACGCTCGACAACCCGGTTATCCCGGCCAGCGGCACGTTCGGGTTTGGGAAGGAGTTCGCCAAGTACTACGACATCAACATTCTGGGCGCGTTTTCGTTCAAGGGCACGACGCTTGAGGAGCGCTACGGCAACCCGCTGCCGCGCGTCGCGGAGACGCCCGAGGGCATGCTCAACGCGGTGGGGCTGCAAAACCCGGGTGTGCACCACGTGATCGAGCATGAGCTGCCCGAAATGGCCGCGTATTTCCGCAAGCGCGTGATCGCCAACGTCAGCGGGTTTTCGATCGGGGAATACGTCGAGTGCTGCCGGCTGCTGGACGAACAGCCGCAGGTGGGCATCCTGGAGCTCAACATCTCCTGCCCGAATGTGCACGGCGGCGGCATGGCGTTCGGCACCTCCTGCGAGGGCGCGGCGGCGGTGACCCGCGCGGTCAAAGCGGCGGTGAAGAAGCCGGTGTACGTCAAGCTCAGCCCGAACGTCACCGACATCGCGGCCATCGCCCGCGCGTGCGAGGACGCCGGCGCGGACGGACTGAGCCTGATTAACACGCTGCTGGGCATGCGGATCGACGTAAAGACGCGCAGGCCGGTGCTGGCGCATGTCTACGGCGGGCTGTCGGGGCCGGCGGTCTTCCCGGTGGCGCTTCGGATGGTGCATCAGGTGTCGCGCGCGGTCAAAATTCCGGTGATCGGCATGGGCGGCGTGGCGTGCGCGCGCGACGTGATCGAGATGATGCTCGCCGGGGCGACGGCTACGCAGGTGGGCGCGGCCAATCTCGTCGATCCCTGCGCCTGCAAGACGATCATCGAGGATCTGCCGCGCGAGATGGCGCGGCTCGGCATAGAGAAACTGTCCGACATCACGGGAGGGGTGCTTGCATGAAGCGGGACGTAATCATCGCGCTGGACTTTCCGGGGGCCGGGGCGGCCCTTGGCTTTCTCGACCGGTTTGCGGGCGAGAAGCCGTTCGTCAAGATCGGCATGGAGCTGTTCTACGCCGAGGGGCCCGAGGTGGTGCGCGAGGTCAGGCGGCGCGGGCATCGGGTCTTCCTCGACCTCAAGCTGCACGACATCCCGAACACGGTGTTAGGCGCCATGCGCGCTCTGTCGAACCTCGACGTCGACATGGTCAACCTGCACGCGGCCGGCACGATCGACATGATGCGCGCGGCGCTCGCCGGGCTTACGCGCCCGGACGGCACGAGGCCCTTGCTGCTGGCGGTCACGCAGCTGACCTCGACCGGCGAGGCGCGCATGCGTGAGGAATTGCTGATCGAGCGCGCCATGCCCGAGGTGGTCGCCCACTACGCCGCAAACGCGCGCGCGGCGGGGCTCGACGGCGTGGTGTGCTCGCCGCTCGAGGCGGCGCTGGTCAAGGCGGCCTGCGGGCCGAACTTCCTGACCGTCACGCCCGGTATCCGGTTCGCCGATTCGGCGGCCGACGATCAGGCCCGCGTGATGACGCCCGAGAAGGCGCGCCGCGGCTTAAGCGACTACATCGTGGTCGGCCGGCCGATCACCGCCGCCGCCGACCCGGTCGCGGCCTACCGGCGGTGCGTGGCCGAGTTCGTCGGTTAGAAGGAGGAATGATTCATGAAACGCGAAATCGCCAAGTCACTGCTCGAAATCCAAGCGGTGTTCCTGAGACCCGACGAGCCTTTTACCTGGGCGAGCGGCATCAAGAGCCCGATCTACTGCGACAACCGGCTGACGCTGAGCGCGCCCGCGGTGCGCGAGCAGATCGAGCACGGCTTGAAGCGGCTGATCGAGGCGCACTATCCCGAATGCGAGGCGCTGTTCGGCACCAGCACCGCCGGCATCGCGCACGCCGCGATCGTCGCGCACCTGGGCGGCTGGCCGATGGGCTACGTGCGCTCGGGCGCGAAGGACCATGGCCGCGGCGGCCGGATCGAGGGCAAGCTCGTGCCCGGAGCGAAGGTGGTGGTGATCGAGGACCTGATTTCCACCGGCGGCAGCGTGATCGAAGTGGTGGAAGCGCTGCGCGAGGCGGGCGCGCAGGTGCTCGGCATCGCCAGCATCTTCACCTACGGCATGGCCAAGGGGCTCGAGCGGATGGCGGCGGCGAATGTTAAAAACGTCTCGCTGTCCGACCTCGACGCGCTGGTCGAGGTCGCGGCCGAGACCGGCTACATCGCGCCCGAGGATGTCCGGCGCCTGCTCGCGTTCCGGGACAATCCGTCGGACGAAGGCTGGCGCAACCGCTAAGAGAGAGGGGAGTAGGCCATGCGGCACTTGATCGACATCACCGATTTGACCATCGCGGAGATCGACGACATCCTGAACCTGGCGGACGACATCTACGCGGACGGACCGCGCTACGCCCACGCGCTTCAAGGCAAGAAGCTGGCGACGCTGTTCTTTGAGCCGAGCACGCGCACGCGCTTGAGCTTCGAGGCGGCCATGCTGGAACTGGGCGGCAGCGTGCTCGGCTTTTCGGAGGCGCAGTCGAGCTCGGCGGCCAAGGGCGAGAGCGTGTCGGATACGGTGCGCACCGTGTCCTGCTACGCCGACATCATCGCGATGCGCCATCCCAAGGAGGGCGCGCCCAAGGCGGCGTCACTACGGTCGCGCGTGCCGGTGATTAACGCGGGCGACGGCGGCCACGCCCACCCCACCCAGACGCTGACCGACCTTGTGACCATCCGGCGCGACAAGGACCGGCTCGATCACCTGACCGTGGGCGTGTGCGGCGACTTGAAGTTCGGGCGCACGGTACACTCGCTGCTCAGCGCGCTCTCGCGCTATGAGGCGCAGGAGTTCGTGCTGATCTCGCCCGAGGAATTGCAGCTGCCCGGCTACGTGATCGAGATGCTGAAAAAGCGCGGCGCGCGCTACCGCCGGGCGCGAACGATCGAGGAAGCGGCCCCGACGCTCGACGTGCTGTACATGACGCGCGTGCAGAAGGAGCGCTTCTTCAACGAGGCCGACTACGTGCGGCTCAAGGACAGCTTCATCCTGACGCTGGACAAGCTGAAGGACGCCAGGCGCGATTTATCGATCCTGCATCCGCTGCCGCGCGTCAACGAGATCGCGCGCGAGGTGGACGACGACCCGCGCGCCCGGTACTTCGAGCAGGTATACTGCGGCAAGATCGTCCGCATGGCGCTGATTTTAAAGCTGCTGGAGGTGGGCTCATGAACATCGACGGATTGGATACCGGCATCGTGCTCGACCACATCCAGGCCGGGCGCAGCATGGAAATCTACCGCTACCTGAACCTGGAGGCGCTCGAATCGAGCGTGGCCATCATCAAGAACGTCAAGTCGAAGAAACTAGGGCGCAAGGACATCATCAAGATCGACGAGGTGCTGGATGTCGACCTCAAGGTGCTGGGCTACATCGACCCGGGCATCACGGTCAACATCATAAGGCACGGCCAGCTGGTAGACAAGCGCAAGCTGCACCTGCCCGAGGAGATGACGAACATCTTAAAATGCAGCAACCCGCGCTGCATCACCTCGGTGGAGCCGGGGATCGATCAGGTGTTTACGCTGTCAAACCCCGAGCGGAGGGCGTATCGCTGCGCGTACTGCGAGGAGGAAAAGACGACGCCCTGACGGGCGTAGGCTTGCGAAGCGACGCTACAGCTCGTAGGGGCGGCCGCAGGTCGCCCCTACGGTGTTCGCCCCTATGGCCGCGCCTTTCAGAGTCCCTCCGAAGGCGGTCGAAAACGCAATACAAAGCGCCTTTACAAGTCGAGTTTTTTCTACTAAGATAACAATATGGATTTGACTTTCAGACGCCATGGAGGGTGTCAAACGACGGGAGGGATTGGCGAATGGAAAAGCGGGCGATTTCCAACCGCACGCTCAAGCGGCTGCCGCTCTACCTCGGCTATCTCAAGGGCATGCCGGAGGGGGAAGTCAACGTGTCGGCCACCTCGATCGCGGAGCGGTTGGGGCTCAACGAGGTGCAGGTGCGCAAGGATCTGGCGCTGGCAAGTTCCGGCGGGCGGCCCAAGGTGGGCTATGTGCGCCGCGCGCTGATCGAGGACCTTGAAAAGTTCCTGCGCTACGACGCGCTGGACCGCGCGGTGTTGGTCGGCACGGGGTACCTGGGGCACGCGCTTTTGTGCTACCAGGGCTTTGCGCGCCGGGGGCTCGAGATCGTGGCCGGGTTCGACGCCGATCCGGCGCATCACGGCCGGGAGATTTGCGGCAAGCCCGTGCTCAAGATGGATCAACTCGCGGACACCTGCGAACGGATGCAGGTCCGAATCGGCATCATCACCGTGCCCGACTACGCCGCGCAGCAGGTGTGCGACCAGTTGGTCGAGGCCGGCGTGTTGGCGATCTGGAACTTCGCGCCGATCCGGCTGAACGCGCCCGAGCGGGTGTTGGTCCAGAACGAGGGCATCGAGTCGTCGCTGGCGGTGCTGTCCACCCGCCTCGCCGAGCGGTTGGAGGCCGAGGTGGTCGCCAAGACCGACCGGGCTGCGGAGGAGGGGAACGCATGAGGGTCACCGTTTGTATCGGCAGCTCCTGTCATTTGAAGGGCGCGCGGCAGGTGATCGAGCGCCTGAAGCAGCTGATCGCCGAGCGTGGGCTGGAGTCCCGGGTCGAGCTGGCCGGGCAGTTCTGCATGGGCGACTGTCAGCATGGGGTGTCCGTGACGCTGGACGGCGAGCAGCGCTCGCTGACGCCGGAGGGCGTAAACGCTTTCTTCGAGAACGAAGTGCTGACAAAGGTCGCGGCGCGCACGCGGGGATGACCCGCCCGATAAATCCAACACGAAAGGATCCTTCGCTTGCAGAACATCATCGCGCTCAAGCAGGACAACTGCAAGGATTGCTACAAGTGCATACGCAACTGCCCGGTCAAGGCGATCGAGTTTCACAATAACGCGGCGTACATCTTGGAGAAGGAGTGCATCCTGTGCGGGCGGTGCTATGTGGTCTGCCCGCAAAACGCCAAGCAGGTGCGCTCGGACGCCCATCGCGTGCGCGAGGCCATCAAGGCCGGGAAGACGGTAATCGCCAGCGTCGCGCCCTCGTTCGTATCGGGGATGAGCGTGGACTCGATCGAGGACATCGAAGCGGCGCTCAAGGCGCTGGGCTTTGCGGGGGCGGAGGAGACCGCGATCGGCGCGGGCTTCGTGTCGCGCGCCTACGAGGAGATCCTGCGCGCGGGCCGGCAGAAGATCGTCATCTCCAGTTGCTGCCCCTCGATCAACCAGCTGATCCAGCAATACTACCCGGATCTGGCGCACAACCTGGCGCAGGTGCTCACGCCGATGCAGGCCCACTGTGTGGCCATCCGCGAGAAGGTGCCCGACGCCTTCACCGTGTTCATCGGGCCCTGCATTGCCAAGAAGCGGGAGGCCGACGAGGCCGATTCGGTGGACGCCTGCCTGACCTTCGACGAGCTGGACGACTGGCTCGGGGAGCAGGGGGTGCCGCTCGTCGCGTCCGGCCCGCGCGAGGAGGAGGGCAAGCGCGCGCGTCTGTACCCGACCGCGGGCGGCATCCTGCGCACGATGGAAAAGATACCGGGCTACGAGCGCATGGCGATCGACGGCGCGGAGAACTGCATCGCGGCGCTCGAGGAGATGCGCGCCGGGCGCATCGACAATGTGTTCATCGAGATGTCGGCCTGCGAAGGCAGCTGCATCGCCGGGCCCATCATCCGCGAGCACAGCGCGCGGCGGCTGTCGGGCGCAATCCGCGTCAACCACTACGCCGGGCCCGCGCGGTTCCCCGACGCGCCGCCGGCGAGCATCGGCGCCTTCTATCCGCCGACGCCTCTCGTGCGGCCGATGCCGGGCGGCGCGGCCATCCAGGCGGTGCTGACCAAGATGGGGAAGGATACGCCCGAGAAGGAGCTCAACTGCGGCTGCTGCGGCTACCCCACCTGCCGCGACAAGGCGGTGGCCGTGTGCCGGGGCCGGGCCCAGATCGACATGTGCTTCTCGTTCCTCAAGGGCAAGGCCGAGTCGTTCTCCGACAAGATCATCGCCAACACGCCCAACGCCATCATCGTCATGGACGAGGCGCTGATCGTGCAGGAGATCAACGGGGCGGGCATGCGGCTGTTTGGGCTCAAGGACCGCTTAGACATCGTGAACGCGCCGATCGTCGAGCTGCTCGACCCGACCGACTACCTGCAGGTGGTGCACGGCGGCAAGGCGATCGTCGACAAGCGCCATTGCATCAAGGAGTTCGGCCTGTACGTGGAGGAGACCGTGCTCTACGACGAGCGCTACCACATCCTGATCAGCATCATGCGCGACGTGACCGAGCAGGAGACGGTGCGCGCCCAGGAGCAGGAGCTGCGCCGCCGCACGATCGAGGTGACCGACAAGGTGATCGACAAGCAGATGCGCGTGGTGCAGGAGATTGCGTCGCTGCTGGGCGAGACCACCGCCGAGACCCGCATTGCGCTCACAAAGCTCAAGGAGGCGGTGAAGGGCGATGACTGAGCTGTGCACCGAGCTCGGCTACGTGTCGATCAACAAGCGCGGCGAGCAGCTGTGCGGCGATCGGGTGCGCATGGCCCCCGGCGACGACAACGCCATTTTGGTGCTGGCGGACGGCCTGGGCAGCGGCGTCAAGGCCAACATCCTGTCGACGCTGACTTCGACCATCCTGTGCACGATGCTTGAGGCGGGGCTGTCGATCGAGGACTCGATCGACACCATCATCCGAACGCTGCCGGTGTGTAAGACGCGCGGCGTGGCCTACTCCACGTTCTGCGTCGTGCGCGTCACGGGCAACCACATGGCCGAGATGATCCAGTTCGACTGCCCGCCCGCCATCGTGCTGCGCGGCGGCCGACGCTACGACTATCCGGTCTCCACCCGTACGGTCGAGGGCAAGCAGATCAGCGAGAGCCGGTTCGAGGTTGAGCCCGGCGACGTGTTCATCACGATGAGCGACGGCGCGCCTTACGCCGGCATCGGCACCGCGTTCAACCACGGCTGGGAGCGCGACAACATCGTGGATTTTGCCGAGGCCAACTACTTCGAGCGCGCGACCGCCCAATACGTCGCGGCCAACATCGTGGACGAGTGCAACCGGCTGTACGGCTACGAGCCGGGCGACGACACCACGGTGGCGGTGCTGCGCGTGCGTACGCGCCAGCCGGTCAGTTTGATGATCGGCCCGCCGGCCGACCGCGCGCAGGACGCGGCGGTGATGGCGCGGTTCTTTTCAGAAAAGGGCGAGAAGATCGTATGCGGCGGCACCACCTCCGCGCTGGCGGCGAAGTACCTGAACAAGCCGCTCGTGCCCACGATCGACTACTTCGACCCCGAGGTGCCGCCGATCAGCCACATCGAGGGCGTCGACCTGGTCACCGAAGGGGTAATCACGATGGCGAGGGTGCTCGAAATCGCAGGGCGCTTCCTCAAGGGTGAGGATCTGGAAGCCGACTGGATGACCGGGCACGACGGCGCGTCGCAGGTGGCGCGGATGCTGATCGAGCGCGCGACCGACATCAACTTCTTCGTGGGGCGCGCGATCAACCCGGCGCACCAGAACCCCGACCTGCCGATCAACTTCGGCATCAAACTCAAGCTGATCGAGACGCTGGCCGACTGCCTGACCAAGATGGGCAAGCGGATCAAGGTGAGCTATTGCTAAACGACCCGGAGGACGACGACAGCAATGCGGATGTTCGATACCGACGTTCAGAAGCTCAAGTACATGGTGCTGCGCGAGGTGGCGCGGCGTGCGTTTGAAGACCGACTCATCGATTGCTACCCCGAGATCCCGCCGCTGATCGCGCCCGGGCCCGAACCCACGATGCGCTGCTGCGTGTACAAGGAGCGCGCGATCGCCACCGAGCGCGTGGCTCTGGCGATGGGCGGCAGCCGCGCCGAGACCGACATCATCCGCGTCATCCCGATCGCCTGCGACGAATGCCCGGTCAGCACCTACGCGGTGGGAGAGGACTGCCGCGGCTGCCTCGCGCATCGCTGCACGGCCGCCTGCCCCTGCGGCGCGATCACCATCGGCGAGGACAAAAAGGCGCGCATCGACCCCGATAAGTGCACCGCCTGCGGGGCCTGCGTCTACCAGTGCCCGTTCGGCGCGGTCACCGACCGCTCGTTCATTCTGGACGCCGTGCGCATGCTGCGCGAGGGCCAGGCGGAGGCCTGCCGCGTGTACGCGGTGGTCGCGCCCTCGATCGAGCCAGTTGCTATGCCAAGGTGGGCCAGGTGATCGCCGCGCTTCGGCGGCTGGGCTTCCACAGCGTGGTGGAGGCGGCGCTGGGCGCGGACATGGTGGCCTGGGACGAGGCGAGGGAGCTCAAAGAGAAGGGCTTTCTGATGAGCTCCTGCTGCCCAGCGTTTGTCGACTACGTGCACCGGCAGTTCCCGAAGCTGGCGGCGCATCTGTCGGAGAACCTGTCGCCTATGGCGCGGATCGCCGCCTACATCAAGCGCACCGACCCGCTTGCCAAGGTGGTCTTCATCGGCCCCTGCACCGCCAAGAAGGCCGAGGCGCGAAAGGCGCGGGTCATGCCGCACGTCGACTGCGTGCTGACGTTTTAGGAATTTCAGGCGCTGATCGACAGCCGCGACTTCGACGTGTCGCAGCTTACGGAGGGCGAGCTCGACAACGCGTCCTACTTCGGGCGCATCTTCGCGCGCAGCGGCGGGCTGACCGACGCGGTGCGCCAGGCGGCCGGGGAGCAGGGGTTGGGCATCCAGTTGAAGCCGGTCGTATGCAACGGGATCGAGGAGTGCCGCCTGGCGCTGCTCAAGGCCGGGCGCGGCGTGCTGGACGGCAACTTCATCGAGGGCATGGCCTGCGTCGGCGGCTGCATCGGCGGCGCGGGCTGCCTGACCCACGGCGCGAAGGACGCGGGCGAGGTGGACCGCTACGGCCGCGAAGCCGCCGAAAAGACGATATCGGACGCGCTATCGGTGGTGATCGATTGAGCATCGGCCCGACCGGTTGGGCGTCAAGCGAAGCCGCGGTCGTGCGACCGGCAGGTTCACCACCCCGCCTGCGGGCACCCCTCCTGGGAGGGGAATGGGAAGGGCCGCCCGGATGGCAGCACGGCCGTTCGGCAGGTGCGGGCCAATGTGAGCATCGGCCCGACCGGTTGGGCGTCAAGCGAAGCCGCGGTCGTGCGACCGGCAGGTTCACCACCCCGCCTGCGGGCACCCCTCCTGGGAGGGGAATGGGAGCGGCCGCCCGGATGGCAGCACGGCCGTTCGGCAGGTGCGGGCGGGCGCGAAGCGCCCCGCCGTCCGTCCTTTCGTTTCCTCGTCTTTTCGTCCCCTCTCCCGGGGGAATGGGGGGCCGAAGCCCCCGCCACAACGCGCCCACGGGCATGTACCGGGGGCGTGAATGCGATTCCGACCAAGGGCGGGTCCGCAGACACGCCCGACTCGGAATCGCTTCCCGTCCGCCTGCCGCCCGGGAATGCCTCAATTCGCAATAGTCGCCCCGACCCTGCGGGGCCGGGGCTCGTTTGCTCATTGGGCTGGCGCCCTCCCTTCCTCGCCCACTGGGCGCGGTCGGGCGCGCCCCCGCAGGCCGACAGGCAGGCGGCCCCGTAGCCCCCGTCGCCCCCCGTAACCCCATCGGACTCGAAAGATTTTCGGCCTCCCGGTCGGTCGCCCGCGAAGCGGGCAAGCGACCGGGAGGCCGAAAAGATTTCGAGGCCCTACGTTAGTACACGCTGCCCCACTCGCCGATATTCTCGGGGTCAAAGCGGAACGGAGGCCCGAGCAGCACTTCGGTGCCCTCGTCGGCGGCCTTGGTGATCGTGTAGTCGCCGAGGCGGCCCGCGGTGAACTGGTCGCCCTCGGCGCCGGTGATCTTGCCGGCGGCCAGCGCGTCGATGATGTGCGCGCCCAGGTAGCCGAGGTCGATCGGGTTCCACAGATACATGTAGGGGCAGGCGCCGTTTTCGATGTAGTCCTTCATCTCGGACGGCAGGCCCAGGCCCGTGATGTTCAGCTTGCCGATCAGGCCCTGGTCGGTGACCACCTTCGCGGCGGCGGCGATGCCCACCGTGGTCGGGGCCACGATGCACTTGAGCTCGGGGTAGCTCTGGATGAGGCCTTCGGTCTCGGATACCGACTTGTCGCGCAGGTCGTCGCCGTAGGCGGTCTTGACCAGCTCGAGCTTGGCGTACTTCTCCTGCTTCAGGACTTCCTGCATCACGGCGATCCAGGCGTTCTGGTTGGACGCCTGCGCGGTGGCGCTCAGGATGGCGAACTGGCCTTCGCCGCCGCAGAGGTCGAACGCGGCCTCGACCAGCGTCTCGCCGATCTTCTGGGTGTCCGCCTGGTTGGCGTGGGTCTTGCGGCTGTCGGGGTTGAGCGAGGAGTCGATCGAGATCACCGGGATGCCTGCGTTCATCGCCTTCTCGCACACCGGCTGCAGCGCGTCGAAGTCGTTGGCCGCGATCGCGATGCCGCCCACCTTCTGCGCGATCAGCTGCTCGATCATGGCGATCTGATCCTCGGCGGTGGGGTTGGCGGGCGCGTTCACGATGGCTTCCGCGCCGACGTCCTTGCAGCCGTTGACGAAGCCTTCCGCTTCCTTGTCGTTGTAGGGATTGCCGGTGTTCTTGACGACGATCGCGTACTTGTTGCCCTCTGCAAGCGCGCTCGTCATGCCGAGCGACAGCACGACCAGCAGGGCCAGAACCAAGGCCAGGGTCTTCTTCATGGGGCATCCTCCTTCATATTATCATTGCGCCCGGCGCAATTGGAATCTAGTGATTTGACATGACCCTTTTCTCGTGCCGCCGGCGCTCGACGATCGTGCGGATCTCCGGCAGCGCCACCGAGACGATCAGCAAAAGGCCGATCACGATCATCAGGATCTGCTGGTTGATGTTTATCAGCCCCAGGCCGTAGCGGATCAGCCCCACGATGAAGATCGAGATCAGCACGCCGAACATGCGGCCCTTGCCGCCCGCGGTGGACACGCCGCCCAAGACCACCATCGCGATGATGTCCATCTCGTAGCCCACCGCGATGTTGGGGCGGCTGGACCCGGTGCGGCTGGTCAAAAACAGCGCCATCACGCCGGCCATCAGGCCGTTTAACGCGAAATTTATGAACACCGCGCGGTCGACGTCGATGCCGGAAAACCTGGCCACCGTGGGATTCATGCCGATCGCGTACAGCGCGCGGCCGTAGCGGGTTTTATGCAGCACGAACGCGAACGCGATGAAGAAGATCAGGAATGCCCATGCCATGACGGGCAGCCCGAGGAAACTGCTCCAGCCGAGCACCTTGAACCACTTGGGGAACTTGCCCGAGGCCTGGTCGCCCAGGATGATGAGCGCGATGCCGCGGTAGATGATCTGCGTGGACAGCGTGACGATCATGCTGGCCAGTTCCTTGAACCGGGTCAGCAGCAGCCCATTGAGCATGCCGCAGACGAGCCCCACCGCGAGGCAGATCATGATCGCGAGCGGCATCGGCACGCCGCCGTTGTAGCTCACGGCCATGACCACCGAGCTCAGCGCCACGGTGGACGCGACCGAGATGTCGATCATGCCGGTCAAAATTACGAAGGTCATCGACAGCCCGATCAGCCCGCGGTCCAGGAACGAGTTGGTGGCGTCCGCGAGGTTGGCGATGTCGTAGTAGGGCGACAGCGACCGGTTCATGATGTTGATCGCGATCAGCACCATCAGCAGCATGAACTCCCAGTTGTATCGTTTGAGGAGGTTCTTCAGCTTGTCCATCAGATTTGCCTCCTCGCGAGCGCGCTGCGCTCGGCGCGGCGCTTGACCAGCGTGTTCAGCAGCACGGCGATCAGAATGATGAGCCCCTGGATCAGGTTCTTGCTGAACTCGCTGACGAAGTTGATTAGCGGCAGCGCGTTGTTGATGATGCCGATCAAAAGCGAGCCCAGCAGCACGCCGGAGACCCTGCCCGAGCCGCCCGAGACCGACACGCCGCCGATCACACAGGCCGCGATGATGTTGATCTCATAGCCGGTCGCGGTGTCCGGCTGGGCGGAGGCGAACTTCGACACCCACAAGACGCCCGCGAGACCGGCCAGCGCGCCCATGATCGCGTAGGCCTGGAACTTGGTCCGACCCGCATCGATGCCCGACACGCGCGCCGCCTCGCAGTTGGAGCCCACCGCGTAGAACCTGCGGCCGGTGCGGGTGTAGTTCAAAAAGTACTGCGCGACGATGTAGAGGACGGCCGCGATCATGACGAGGTTGTTGACGCCCAGGAACTTGCCGATGGCGATGGCCTTGAACGAATCGCTCATCTGATGGGCGCTCACCCACTGCCCGCCCGACAGCAGGAACACCGCGCCGCGGAACACGTAGTACATGCCGAGCGACGCGATGATCGGCAGCATGTCTAGCTTGCTCACGAGCAATCCGATCAGCGATCCGCACACGATCCCGGTCAGCGTGCCCTCCAGCATCAGCAGGATCGGCGATACGTTCGGGTCGTTCATCACGTGCAGCGCGGCCACCATGCCCGACAGCGCGATGTTCGCGCCGATCGACAGGTCGATGCCCCCGGTCAGCATCACGATCAGCATGCCGATCGCGAGGATCGCGATGATGGCGGTGTTGGTGAAGATGGACGCGATGTTGCCGGGGTCGAAGAACTTGCTGTTGCCCAGCTGCACCAGCGCGCACAGCGCGGCGATGAACAGCGTGAGGCCCAACTGGCGGAAGCTGCCCGGGCGGAATTTCTTCGGCATCAGGCAACGCCTCCCTTCGCGACCATGGCCGCTTCGAGCAGCGCTTCCTGCGTCGCGGTGGCCGTATCAAATATGCCCGCCACGCGCCCCTCGCGCATGACCACGGCGCGGTCCGACATGCCCAGCACCTCCGGCATCTCGCTGGACACCATCACGATCGCAATGCCGTCGTCCGAGAGAGAGCGCATGATCTCGTAGATTTGATACTTCGCGCCCACGTCCACGCCCTTGGTGGGCTCGTCCAAGATGATTACCTTGAGCTTGGACGCCAGGAGCTTGGCCACGATGACCTTCTGCTGGTTGCCGCCCGACAGCGAGCTCGCCAGGTCCTGAATGCTCTGCGCCTTGACCGACACCAGCTTCGACAGCTTATCCGCCACCGCCTCTTCCGATTTCACGCTCAGTACGCCGCGCCTTTCGTATTGATCGAGCGTGGCCAGCGTGATGTTGCGGCCGATCGCCCAATCGAGGATGAGGCCCTGCTTCTGCCGGTCCTCGGGCAGGTAGCCGATGCCGAGGTTCATCGCCTCGCGCGGGCTTGACGGATTGACTTCCTTTCCGTCGAGATACAGCTTGCCGCCGTCGTGCGGCCAGTAGCCGAAGATCGCCTGACACACCTCGCTGCGCCCCGCGCCCACGAGCCCGCACACCGCCACGATCTCGCCGGCCCTGACGTCGAACGACACGTCTTTAAAGTGGCCAACCTTTGAAAGCCCCTGCGCGCGGAGTCGCACTTCGCCGACCGTCGCGGTCTTCTCGGGGTACATCTGCGTCAGGCTCCGGCCCACCATCGCATAGATCAGCTTATCGCCCGTGATTTCGTCCACCGGCCAATCGCCGATGTAGCGGGAGTCGCGGAACACTGTGACGTGGCTGGCCAGCCGGTACGTGTCCTCGAAGCGGTGGGAAATGAAGATGATCCCCTTGCCCTCGTCGCGCAGCTGCTCGGCTATGCGGTACAAATCCTCCGACTCGCGGCGGGTCAGCGCGGCGGTGGGCTCGTCCATGATCAGGATGCGCGCGTTGGTGGAGATGGCCTTGGCGATTTCCACGATCTGCTGCTGCGCCACCGACAGCGTGCCCATGGCGGCGCGCGGGTCGATGTTCGTGCCCAGACGCGCAAGGTATTCGCCCGCCCGCGCGTTCATTTCGCGCCACAGGATGCGCCCGCCGCGGCCTACCTGTTCGTGCCCGATGAAGATGTTCTCGGCCACGGTCAGGTCGGGGTAGCAGGTCACGTGCTGGTAGATCGCGGCGATGCCCGCCTGCGTGGCCTCCTTGGGGTTTGAAAAGCGCACGCTTTTTCCGTCCAGCAGCATTTCGCCGCCGGCGTCGGGCTGGTGTATGCCGGTAATCACCTTGATGAAGGTGCTCTTGCCCGCGCCGTTCTCGCCCATCAGCGCGTGAATCTGCCCAGCGTGCAGCTTAAAGTGTACGTCGGTCAGCGCCTTCACGCCCGGAAATGTCTTGGAAATTCCCCTGAGCTCCAGCAAGCAGGCCATGTCAAGCCCCCTCGTGCAGGAACACCTGCGCAAGTTTCACGGCCGTACCGGTTATGGGGTCGAACTCCATCACCATCACGTCCTTCATGTAGTCGTTCCAGCGATCGACCACCGGGCTTGACGCCTGCACGCGACTGGCGAACTCGATGTCCTCGCACTCGTAATAGCCGAAGAGCTCGTCGCCCACGCTCCAGATCGTATAATTGCGAATACCCGCCTCATCTAAGACCGCGGTCATTTCCGGCCAGATCCGGTCGTGGCGGCGAATGTACTCCTCCAGCATCCCGGGCAGCACCCGGGCCTTCCAGGCAAAGCGCTGCATCGTCTGTCCTCCGCATATCGTAAATTTTGTGCTGGCAGATCTCGTTAATTTATTGTATTATACTCTACGGGAAGTCTAATTGCAACGCACAATGTTGGTCATTGATGCCACCATCTTGGTATGTTCGATGCGCGTAGGGGAGAGGGTCAAATGAGCAAGGTCAGGCTGCAATACGAGCTGGATCTCGAGGATTCTTCGATATGGATCACCTGCACGCCCGGCGCGATCGCGCGCGGCGGTTTCCTGTACTTGCAGGAAATCGGCGACTTCCAGGCCCGCGCAAGATACTACACCGATCGGGAAAACCTGCCCTCGTACCTAATCAAGATCGTGCTGTCCGGCGAGGGCCTGCTCACCTATCGCGGACAGACCCACGCTCTGTTGCCCGGCAAGTTCTTCTGGATCGACTGCAAGGAGCATCAGTACTACCGTACCGCGCCGGGCGCGCAAAATTGGCATCTTTTGTGGGTGCACTTCTTCGGCGGCAACGCCGAGCGGTACTACGAGCAATTCCAGACGCTCGGGCAAGGCGCGTCCGTGGGCACGCTGTCGGCGGACAGCACGATCGAGGACTGCATGCGCCAACTGATCGCCATCTACCAAAAAGGGCAGAGCACGCCGGCGCAGGACCTGCGCGCCTCGGCGCTGCTTGCGACCATCATGGCCGAGTGTATCCAGTCGATCGGCGCGCCCGCCGACGCCCGCTGCGCGTCGCCCGACATCGTGCATCGGCTGCGTCGCTACCTGACCGAGCACCATAGCGAGCGCATCACGCTGGACACGCTTGGCGAGCGCTTCTCGATCGACAAATTCTACCTGCAGAAGCTGTTCAAGCGCCACATCGGTCTCACGCCCAACGAGTTTTTGATCCTGTTCCGCCTGAACCAGGCCAAGGAGCTGCTGCGCACCACGCAGCGCCCGGTCGGCGAGATCTCGCTCGAGGTGGGCATCCCCAACGCCAGCCACTTCATCAAGCTGTTCAGAAGATATGAGGGCGTTACGCCGGGGGTTTACCGGCAGAATTGGTATGCCCGATAGGGTCG
>NZ_JBISDI010000048.1:0-27016 GCF_051162045.1 Anaerozeibacter quisquiliarum | reverse complement strand
TTATTGTGGTGCACGAGGTAATGTAGAGCCGCCGTAGGGCATGGCGAGGATCGTAGAGCGCGCGCCCAGCTTCTCGAGCGCCGCGTCCAGCGCCGCCTGGGCGGTGGGAAACGGCGTCAGGAAGATCTTGCGCACGAAGTCGTCCTTCAGGTCGCTGACCAGGTAGATGTCGGCGTCCTCGAGCACCATCGCGATCGCGGCGGCCTTGTGCCCGCCCAGCTGAAAGTCGCGCCGGATGCGCTCGATCATCGACTGAGGGGAGGGCGAGGTGGTCATCCACCGCTCAAAGGTATCCTCCCCCAGCCCCTCGCGGCACGAGCCGATCAGCACGATCACGCCGCCCTTCTTGACCGCGTGCTTGGCGTTGTCGAGCGCCTTCTGCGTCTGGTACAGGTTCAGGTCCTTGGGCGCGCCGCCCTGGGAGACCAGCACGATGTCGGCGCGCTCGGGGATGGGCTTCAGGTAGAACCTGTCCAGGAACGCGCAGCCCGCGCGGTGCGCCTCGACCGCGTCGCCCGCCACCGCGTGGACGATCCGCTTGTGTTCGTCGAGCACGACGTTCAGGATGAAGTCGATGCCCGTCATCCGCGCCGCTTCCTCGATGTCCGCGCGCAGCGGGTTGCCTGTAAGCCTCCCCGCGCAGGCGTCGGGTTCGACCATCAGCGAATGGTTCTTCTGGATGGCCGCGCGCGTGGACACGCCGGGCATCAGCGCCTTGCCGCCGCCCGAGTAGCCGGCGAAGTAGTGGTACTCGATGTTGCCCAGGCAGATGCGCCGGTCGGCCTCGGCCACGGCGCGCGTGATGTCCACGGGCGTGCCGTGGGCGGTGACGCCCAGCGAGACGCAGTCGTCCGGGTTGGAATCCACGCAGCGAATCTCGCGAAACGCCCGCTCGCCGGCGAGTTTGCGCATCTCGGCCTCGGTATGGCCGCGGTGTATGCCCAGGCCAAACACCAGCGTGATGTCTTCCGGTTGCACGCCGCCCAGGTACAGCTCGTCGAGCAGCGCGGGCATCACCTGGGCGGTCGGCATGGGCCGGGTGATGTCGCTGGTGACGACGGCGATCCGCTCGCCGGGCCGCACGATATCGCGCAGCCTTGGCGTGCCGATCGGACGCCTAAGGGCGGCGAGCACCGCGTCCACGCCGGTCGCCTCGAGCGGCACGTCGTTGGGCGTCAGGATGCCCGCGACGTTTTGATCGGGCGCGATCACCGTCTCGACGCCGTTGCCGAACCCAAACTCAAGCTCCATGGCTTGCTCCTTGCGGGAACGCCCGGGCCGCGTGCCTAAGCGCCTTGACCGCCGGCAATTCCTCGCCGGTCATGAATCGGATCAGCGCGCCGCCGCCTGTGCAGACGTAGCCCAGCCTATCTTTTACGCCGAATTTCTTGGCCGCGGTCACGCTGTCGCCGCCGCCGACCACGGTGTACGCAGAGGTTTTGGCCAGCGCCTCCCACACGATGCGTGTGCCCGCCTCGGTCTCGCTCTTTTCAAACACGCCCATCGGGCCGTTGACGAACACGGTCCTGGCGTCCATGATGGCCTGCGCATACCGCTGCGCGGCGTCGATCCCGATGTCGAGCGCGCAGGCGTGCTCCGGCATCTGCCCGGCCGCCGCTTCCCGGCGCTCGCCGTCTTCGATGTAGGCGAGGCTGGTTGGGAGGATGATCTTGTCCGCGTAACGCTCAAGCAGCCCCTTCGCGGTCTCGATGTATGATGCGTAGCCGCTTTTTTCAATGAAGTCGAGGCTGCCCTGGCCGATCGGCATTCCCCGTGCGGCCAGCAAAATATGGCCCACGAGCCCGCCGGCCAGCACATGGTCGGCCGCGCCACCCGCCAGCATCGTGCCCAGCATCAGGAACGCATCCGACACCTTCGCGCCGCCCAGCACGAACACGGCCGGGCGCGCGGGGCTCTCCATGAGCTCGGAGACCACGCAGTATTCCCTTTCAAACAGCCGCCCCATGGCGCTCGGCAGCACCTGCTCAAAGCCGCACAGCGACGGCTGATCGCGGTGCGCGGCGGCGAACGCGTCGCACACGTACAGCTCGTGAAGCTTTGCCAGCTTGCGCACCACCTCGGTCTGGGCCTGCTGCGCGTGGTCGAGCTTGAGGTTCAGCTCGAACAGCGTCTGTTCCTCGGCGCAGAAGCGCACATTGTCCAGCATCAGCGCCTCGCCGGGCCTGAGCGCGCCGATCGCCGCGCGCGCGGCGGGTCCGGTGACATCGTCCACGAATTGGACTTCGCGGCCCAGCAGGCCGCTCAGCACCTTCGCGTGCGGCGCGGTGGTGTAGAAATTTTGATATTCGATGTCGCTGCCCTGATGGGCCAGCAGCGTCAGCCGCGCGCCCTTGTCCAGCAGTTCTTTGAGCGTCGGCACACAGGCCTCGATGCGCGCGGTGCTCTTGAGCGTACCCGTCGCGCGATCGACCGGCTGGTTGACGTCGATCCGGCACAGCACGGCGCGGCCGGAAACGTCGAAATCGTCCAGCGTATGGATGCCAAAGCGCATAAAGCATCCCCTCCCAGGTGTGAAATGCGGCGGTAGCGCCGGGATACGGCCCATTCCCCTCCGAGGAGGGGAATGGGCCGCGCACGCGTCGTTATTTGAACCGTCCGATGTTCAGGTATTTGTT
Source organism: Anaerozeibacter quisquiliarum (assembly GCF_051162045.1). Classification (NCBI taxonomy): domain Bacteria; kingdom Bacillati; phylum Bacillota; class Clostridia; order Eubacteriales; family Anaerozeibacteraceae; genus Anaerozeibacter; species Anaerozeibacter quisquiliarum. The sequence goes on along the minus strand of NZ_JBISDI010000048.1, from coordinate 24,380 downwards.
GGTCTCGGCGGTGCCCGCTTCGCGGGTCGCCTGCATGTTCATCGCGGCGCGAACGGCGTCGATGCTCTCCGGGATCGTCACGCTCTCCTGCGGGATGTTGATGGCGAACATGATGTCGTCGCCCGATTCCACCAGACTGTCGCGCCACAGCGCGATCTCATACATGTCGCCGCGCGGATTGCCCAGGTCGCGCGCGTAGCGGAACAGGCTGGCGTTGCCCTGGAACCCCTCGTCGATGGACACCATCCGGATGCGCGGATGCGCCTCGAAGGCCTTGAGCGCGTCTTCCTTGGCGATCTTCCTGCCGTCTTTGCCGCTGGCCAGCACGGTGATGATGTGGCCGTGGGTGACCGGCGTGTGCACGAGGATGCCGGTCGCCTCGACGTGCGGCATGATCGTCATCAGGTCGACCGCCTGGTGCGAGGGGGCCTTTTCCATCTGCAGCGCGTTGGTAAGTCCCCGGTGATAGTCGCCCGGGTCGGCCACGCGGCGGATGATCGTGATGGCCACCTTCGAAACGCCGACGGCGCGGTCGAGCGCGTCCACGGCGCGGATCAGGCCGGTGGTGTTGCAGCTGGTTAGCTTCAAGTAGTCCGCGCCCAGTCCCTTTTCATAATTGGCGTAGCCGTGGAAGAACACATCCGCGACCGAATTCTTCTCGCCGCCTTGGAAGATGGCCTTGACGCCCGCCTTTTCGTAAAGCACCTTATTCTTCGCGCCCACGCCGCCCGGGGCGGAGTCCAGCATAATGTCGACCTTCGAGATCAGGTCGTTGAAACTGCCCTTGGTGGGAATGCCCAGCGCGTCGAACTTGTCCTTGTCGGCGCCGTCGACCAGATAGAGGTCGTAGGGCATACCTTTTTCATGCAACGCGCGGATCGACAGCGTGGGCGCGAGGTCCGCAATGCCCACCAGTTCCATATCCTGTTGCAGAGCCACCCCGTCCGCCAGCCGCTGCCCGATCACGCCGTAGCCGGCCACGCCCACCTTAATTTTCTTCATAGTGATTTGCCTCCCGCGATTTAGTCTACTTTCACCGGCGCGCCGCCCAGTTTCAGGGATTTCTGGGCCGCGATGGCGATCTTGACCGGCTTGAGCCCGTCGATGGCGCGCACCGGCGTGTCCTTGCCTTGCAGGCAGGCCTCGACAAAGTCGCGCTCCTCCTCGATGAACGCGTCGTTGTAGCGCTCGAGGAAGAACCACAGCGGCTTCTCGGTCGCCACGCCGTCGGCGGTGTACCAGGCGGTGTTGTTGGCGGTCTCGTTGGCGGCGGAGATCATGCCCTTCGAGCCGAATACCTCCACGCGCTGGTCGTAGCCGTAGACCGCCTGGCGCGAGTTGTCGATGACGCCCAGCGCGCCGTTCTCAAAGCGCAGGTTGATGATGCAGGTGTCGATGTCGCCCGCCTCGCCGATGCCGGGATCGATCAGGCACGCGCCGAACACCGAGACCTCGGCAACCTCGCTGCCCGACAGGTAGCGCACCATGTCGAAGTCGTGGATGGTCATGTCGGCGAAGATGCCGCCCGAGGTTTTGACGTAGGACACCGGCGGCGCCTGCGGGTCGCGGGAGGTAACCTTGACGATCTGCACCTCGCCCACGCCGCCCTTCGCCACCACCTCGCGCACATGCTTGAAGTGCTTGTCGAACCGGCGGTTGAAGCCCACCTGGTACTTGATGCCCGCCGCCTCGACCGCTTCGAGCACCGCCTCGATCTTGGACACGTCCTGATCGATCGGTTTCTCGCAGAAGATGTGCTTGCCTTTCTTCGCCGCCTCGATCGAGATCTGCGCGTGGGTGTCGGTCGAGGAGCAGATGAAGATCGCGTCGATCGACGGATCGTTCAGCAGGTCGTGATAGTCCGCCGTGGCCGTCTTGACATTCAGCTTCGCGGCCAGTTCCTGCGCCGCGGGCAGGTAGACGTCCGAGATCGCCGCGACCTCGGCGTTCAGCACTCGATTCACCAGGTTTTCCGCGTGCAGCTTGCCGATGCGCCCCGCGCCGATGACGCCGATCCTAAGTTTCTTGTCCATGTGAGTGCCCTCTTTCTCTATACTTCGTGGTTCTTTGCCGTTCCCTTCTCCATTTCCCTCCCTGGAGGAGCGCCCGCGCCGGCGGTTTGTCAATACTTTCTCGCCTGCGCCTCGTTGGCCTGATGATTCCTCCACGCCTCGCGGCAGCGCTCGTTTTCCGACACCTCGGGCGTGCCCACGCGCCACCACGCGCCGTAGCCGTCGGTCATGGACTTCGGCAGCACCTTGATGTCCAGCAGCACCGGCCGGTCGGTGATCTTCCGCGCGTCTTCGAGCGCGGCTTCGAGCTGCGCCAGCGTGCGGACCGTGTAGCCCGCCGCACCGTAGCCGCGCGCGATCATGGCGTAGTCCACGTGCAGGAACGCGCCGTCGTGGCCGGCGCCGTCGCGGTAACGCAGCTCGGTCGCCAGCGTATCGCCGCCTTGAGCGGTTTGCAGGTTGTTGATACAGCCAAAACTCGCGTTGTCAAACAGGCACACATTGATTTTCTTGCGCTCCTGCACCGCGGTCAGCAGCTCGGAGTGCAGCATCGTGAAGCTGCCGTCGCCCACCATCGAGTAGACCTGGCCTTCGCCGACCGCCAGCTTGACGCCCAGCGCGCCGGAGATCTCGTAGCCCATGCAGGAGTAGCCGTACTCCATGTGGTAGCTGTCGGGCGTGCGCGCCCGCCACATGCGCTGCATGCAGCCGGGCAGGCTGCCCGAGGAGCCGATGACCACGGCGTCTTTCTCGATCAGCCGGTTCAGCGCGCCCAGCACCTCGGTCTGGGTCAGCGACGCGCCCAGGTCCTTGGCGAACCGCTGCGCCGATTCGGCGTTGCGGTCGTTGACCTCGGGCACATAGCCCTCGCCGGTGAAGCGCAGGTGGTCCAGGCGCTCGAGCTCATCCGCCCAGTCGGCCTTGGCCTCGGCGACCGCGTCGCCCCAGTCCGCCCCATAACCCGAAAGCGCTTCGGCCAGCGCCACAAGCGCCGCCTTGGCGTCGGCCACCACGGCCACCGCGTCCAGCTTCGCCGCCTGGAACGGCGACGCGCTGATGTTGACAAAACCCGCGTCCTCGCCAAACAGCGACTTCGAGGCGGTGGTGAAGTCGGTGTAGCGGGTGCCCACGCCGATCACGAGGTCGGCCTGCTTCGCGATCCCGTTGGCCGCGGCGCAGCCGGTCACGCCGATGCCGCCGAGGTTGAGCGGGTGGGTCCATTCAATCGCCGACTTGCCCGCCTGGGTCTCGCCGAACGGAATGCCAAATTGCTCGGCAAACGCGCGGAAGGCCCCGTGCGCCTCGGAATAGCGCACGCCGCCGCCGCAAATCAGGATGGGCCGCTTCGCTTCGCGGATGCGCGCGGCGGCCAGCGCCACGGCCTCCGATGTCGGCGGCCGGCGCTCGATCACGTGCACGCGCCGCTCAAAGAAGCGCTCCGGGTAATCGTAGGCCTCGCCCTCGACGTCCTGGGGCAGCGCCACGCACACCGCGCCGGTGTCGGCCGGGTCGGTCAGCACGCGGAAGGCGTTCAGCATCGCGCTCATCAGCTGCTCGGGCCGGTTCACGCGGTCAAAGTAGCGGCACACGGGCCGGAAGGCGTCGTTGGTGGACAGTCCCATGTCGTGAACCTGCTCGATCTGCTGCAGCACCGGATCGGGCTGGCGGCAGGCGTACACGTCGCCCGGCAGGAACAGCACCGGGATGTTGTTGGCGGTGGCGGTGCCGGCGGCGGTGACCATGTTGGCCGCGCCCGGCCCCACCGACGAAGTGACCGCGAAGATCTGCTTGCGCTTCATCTGCTTGGCATAGGCGATGGCCGCGTGGGCCATGCCCTGCTCGTTCTTACCCTGGTAGACCTCGAGGTCCCGGCGCTCCTGCCCAAGCGCCTGCCCGAGCCCCACCACATTGCCGTGGCCGGGCAGCAGCATCACGCCCCTCAAGAAGCGATGCTCTTCACCGTCAAAGCGGATGTATTGGTTCTCCAGAAAGCGCACCAATGCCTGCGCCATCGTGAGCCGTACCGTCTTCATAGCTAATCCTCCGGGGAAAAGATGTGGTCGTTTGCGTCCTTGTGCCACAGCCAGGCATGCTCGGCGTCGTCGATGCGGGTCTTCTTCCACGGGTCGCCCTTGAGGTGCCGGATGCCCCACACATAGGCCATCGCGTAGCCCGGCGCGGCGGTTTGAGAATGGAAGCCGTCCAAGATCACCGTCAGGCCGTTGTGCCCGGACTTATAGATCTCGCCGTTCGCGAAGCTCGCGCCGAAACCCTGATGCCTGTCGAAGCGGTGGAAGTAGACCTCGGGCTGCGGGTGGTGGTGGGGCGGATAGCTCGACCACTTGCCCGGGTAGTTGAGCACCTCGCCCAGCACCATGTTGGACCAGGGTGCGCTCTCGTAGTCGAACAGCGTCTTGATCTCGCGGCGCATGCAGCCCATCAGCTCGCCGTTCGCGCCCGCGTGCTGCACATGCACTTCCTCCGGCCGGTAGAGCTTGGCCGGAAAGTCCCGCTCGTTTTCGGTCGCCTGCACGTAGATCTCGGCGTCCGCAAGCGCGGTCACGCTGACATGCGTGTTCTTGGGCACGTGCAGGCACCAGGGCTCATGGCGGAACTCGTCGGGCCGCTCGGCGACCGCGTTATGCGCGTCCCACTCGAAGCGCACGCTGCCCTTGAGCAGCAGCAGCGCCGCCTCCTTGTCCGGTTCGCTGAGCGCCCACTGTGCGCCCTCTTTCAGCACCAGCAGCCCCACGTCCATGAAGGTGCCCGCGTCCCGGTCGGGCGTCGTGAGGTAGGGGTTGTAGCCCGGACCGATTTCACGTTGAATGTACATGGTTCCTCTCCTAAATCCCCGCGTGTTGCCGAATGTACTTGCGCGCCACGATTGCGTATTCGAGCGGATTCGCCTTCGCGGGATCCTGCTCGGCCTCGACCAGCAGCCAGCCCTCGTAGTTTGCCTCCGCGAGCTTCTTCAGGATGGGGTCAAAGTCCACGCAGCCGTCGCCCGGCACCGTGAACGCGCCCTCGCGCACCGCCTTGAGGAAGCTCCAGCCCTCGGGCTTCACGCGGTCGACCACCGCGCGGCGCATGTCCTTGAGGTGCACGTGGCCGACGCGGGCCGCGTAGCGCTCGAGCATGGTCAGCGGGTTCTCACCGGCGAAGGTGAAGTGGCCGGTGTCATAGCACAGAAACACCGCCTCGGGATCGGTCCCGCGCATCATGCGGTCGGTCTCATCCGCGGTCTGCACCACGGTGCCCATGTGATGATGGAAGCACAGCTTGAAGCCCCGCGCCCTGGCCAGCGCGCCCAGCCGGTTGAGCCCGGCCGTGAACCGCGCCCACTCGGCGTCGTCCATCACATGCTTGGCCCCGCCCAGCACCGGCGTATCTATCTGGCCCTGGATCGAATAGCTCTGCTCGGATACGTTGACGCGGTTGGCGCCGACGGCCTCGAGGAAATCAAGCGCCTTCGCGAACTCGGCCTCCTCTTCTTCGATCGGCCGGGTCAGGATGAACGAACTGTACCAGCGCGAGGCGATTCGCATGCCGCGCAGGTCGAGTTCCCATTTGAGTTCCGCGGGATCGGCCGGATACTTGTTGCCGATTTCGGTGCCGGTGAATCCGGCGAGCGCCATTTCGCTGACCGTCTGGCGGAACGTATTCTCCGCGCCCAGTTCGGGCATGTCGTCGTTGCACCAGCCGATCGGCGCGATGCCCAAGGATACCTTCTGGCTGTCGAACATTGTAACGCCTCCAAGTTTACGTTATACTGTTTATACCGTCGCCATTTTACGCGCGCGCGCCTCGATCTTGCCGCGGGTCACGTCGATGGTCACCGCCACGATGATGACGAGGCCGATCACGATGTACTGGATGTCGTTGCCCGCGCTGAACAGGTTGAGTCCGTTGCGGATCGCCGAGATCAGCAGCGCGCCCAGCAGCGTACCCCAGATCGTGCCCTTGCCGCCCCTAAACGAAGCGCCGCCGATGATGCAGGCCGCGATCGCGTCGGTGTCGTAGGTCGCGGCGGACGCGGTGTTGGCGGTGTTGAGCCGCCCGGCCAGCACGACGCCCGCGATGCCGCACATCAGGCCCGAGATCGTGTACACGATCGTCAGTACGCGCTCCGAGCGGATGCCCGACATGCGCGCCGCCTCGGGGTTGCCGCCCACGCAGTAGATTTGACGGCCCAGCGCGGTGTGGTTGAGAAACACGTCGAAGATGGCGTAGACGATGAGGATCAGCAGGAAGCTGACCGGAAAACCTATGCTTCCCACCGTCTCCTTGCCGATCCACAGCACCGGGTCGATGCCCTTGTTGGTGAAGCCGATCGTCTTCGAACCGGTAATCAGCAGCGCCACGCCCCAGAACACGTACTTCATGCCCAGCGTCGACACAAACGGGTGCGGCAGATCGAGCCGGGTCAACAGCGTGCCGTTGACGAAGCCCGCCGCCGTCGAGATCGCGATCGCGCTGACGATCAGGACGAACGGATTGGTGATGCCGAAGTTCTGCGTCAGTACACCGATCAGGCAGGTGGCGAGGATGGTGTTGTAGCCCACCGACAGGTCGATGCCCGCGGTAATCAGCGCGAGCAGCATGCCCGAGCCGATCAGGCAGTTGATCGAGGTCTGCTTGAGGATGTTCATCAGGTTGCTGACCCGAAGGAACTTGTCCGGCAGCGCGACCGAGAATACCACGAACAGTATCGCCAGAACCATGAGCGGCCCCAGCTTCATCAGGATGTCGCCGATGCCGGTCTTTTTCTGCCCGGCGGTACTTGGTGTGCTCGTCATCCGACTTCCCCTCCCCATGCGGCGCGCATGATGTCCTCCTGGTTGAAGTGATCGCCCTCGCGGTCGAGCTCGACCATGACGCGTCCGCCGCGCATAACGATCACGCGGTCGCTCATGCCCAGCACCTCCGGCAGCTCCGACGACACCATGATGATGCACTTGCCCTTTAGGACGAGGTCGTTCATCACATTGTACACCTCGACCTTCGCGCCCACGTCGATGCCGCGCGTGGGCTCGTCAAAGATGAAGATGTCGGCGTCGCAGTTGAGCCACTTGCCGATCACGACCTTCTGCTGGTTGCCGCCCGACAACTGCGCGGTGACCTCGTCGACCGACGGCGTCTTGATGCGCAGCGTGCGCACCAACTCGCGGCTTGAACGATCGACCATCTTGCCGCGGAGCATCGGCCCGAGCTTAAACTTCTGCATGTTGGCCAAGATCATGTTGGTCTTGACCGACTGGCCGAGCACCAGCCCCTGCCCCTTGCGGTCCTCGGTCAAAAACGCGATGCCCTTGCGGATCGCCGCGCCGGGATTTCGGATCGACGCCTTCTTGCCCCGGATGTGGATCTCGCCGCTGTCGAGCCGGTCCGCGCCGAAGATGGCGCGCATCGTCTCGGTGCGGCCCGCGCCCACGAGTCCCGCGAAGGCCAGTATCTGCCCGCCGTAGGCCTCGAAGCTCACGTCGCGCAGCACGCCCGCGGAGTTGAGGTGCGCCGCCTTCAAGAAACACTCGCCCTTGACGCCCTTAACCTTCGGGAACTGGTTCTCGAGCGTGCGGCCGACCATCGCCTCGATCAGCCGGTCGTTGGTCATGCCCTGCATGTCCTCGGTCATGATGTGCTCGCCGTCGCGCATGACGGTTACGCGGTCGCACAGCTCGAACAGCTCCTCCAGCTTGTGCGACACGAACAGGATCGCGATGCCCTGATCGCGCAGCTTGCGCACCGTGTCCATCAGCCGCCCGATCTCCTGCTCGCCGAGCGACGAGGTGGGCTCGTCCATGATAATCAGCTTGGCGCTCTGCGACACCGCCTTGGCGATCTCGACCATCTGCTGAAGCCCGATGCCGAGTTTCCCGCAGGCCTTGCGCGTGTCGATCTCGGGATGGCCCAACAACGACAGCGCCTCGCGGGCCTCGCGGTGCATCCGCGGGTAGTCGAGCAGCCCCAGCCGGTTTGTGAGCTTGCGCCCCATGAACACATTGTCCACCACCGGCAGCATGGGCACGATGTTGAGCTCCTGGTACACGCAGGCGATGCCCTGCGCGCGCGCCTCGACGGGGTTCGAAAAGCTGACCTTCTGCCCGCCCACGAAAATCTCCCCCGCCTCGGGGATGTGCACGCCGGTCAGCACCTTAATCAGCGTGGACTTGCCCGCGCCGTTCTCGCCGATCAGCCCGTGGATTTCACCGGGCTTGATGCCGATGTGCATGTCGCGCATGGCGACCACGCCCGGAAACTTCTTGGTGACGCCCCGCAGCTCCACTGCATACTCGTTCATCCGGCCGCCTCCCTCCTGATGGGTTTGCGGACGATCCGGCGCGCCGGATCGTCCGCAGGGATCCCGCGTAAGTACGCTTACTTCAAGAACTCAGCGGCGTTGGCGGCGTCGATGATGACGGTGTCGACGACCACGCGGGCATCGATCGCCTCGCCCTTGACGGCGCTGGCGGCGGCCTTGATGGCGAGCTCGCCCATCAGCACCGGCTGCTGCGCGACGGTGGCCGTCATCTTGCCCGCGGCGATCAGCTCCACTGCGCTGGCATTGCCGTCGAAGCCGATCACGTTGATGCCGGAGACGCCCGCCGCTTCGATGGCGTTGATCGCGCCAATCGCGGTGTCGTCGTTCATGCACAGCACCAGGTTGATCTGGTCGGGGTAGGCGTTGAGCAGATCCTCCATGACCTTGGTCGCGCCGTCCGTGGTGTTGTTGCCCGACAGCATCGCCAACGGCGTAATGCCCGCTTCCTTCAGCGCCTTCTCATAGCCGGCCTTGCGCAGGTTGGAGGTGTTGTCGCCCTCCTGGCCGTAGATGATGACCGCGCCGGTCTTGTCGCCGTTAAGCTTCACGCCGTAGACGCCGCCGGTGTAGGCGGCATCCTCGTTCGAGGTGCCCACGAAGGTGGTCTTCTGCTCGTACGCGCAATCGGTGTCGCAGAAGATCACGGGGCCTTTGTAGCCCGAGGATTGCAGTACGCCGATCACCGCGTCGCCGTCCAGCGGGGCGATCACGATGGCGGCGGGACCCGCGGCCAGCTGGGTCTCCAGCTGCGCCACCTGCTCGGCGATCTCGGTCTCCGCCGAGGCGCCCTGCACGTCGATGGTCGCGCCCAGCTCCGCCGCCGCCGCGTCGCAGCCGGACTTCACATTCTGCCAGTACTCGCTGGAAAGCGTCTTGAGGTTGACGGAAATCGTGCCTTCCGCAAAGCCGGGAACCGAAAGAATCGTCGAGAGCATCAGGACCAACAGGATCGCAAGCGTCTTTTTCATGGAATTCCCTCCGTTCATATTTTGACCCCCGGGACGTGCCCGCCCCGGTTATCATCGGTAGCATCATTTTAGCGGTATCAACCGATGAAGTCAAGAGCAGATGGGCAACTTACTCAAAAATGTGATAATGTTGTGTGGTTTTCTCCGCCCAAACTCCTCATAGGATTGACAAATTTGCAACGACTATGATATCATGCATAATGTATGCTGCTGAAAAAGAGAGGGATTGGATGAAGGCTTCGCGGCTCGACGCCATGGAACAATACATCTTACAGAACGAACAGGTCTCGATCGCCGAGCTGCAGGCGCACTTCGGCGTGTCGGTCAATACGCTCCGGCGCGACCTCGACGCGCTCGAGGCCCGGGGCCACGTGACCAAGATCTACGGCGGCGCCGCGGCGCGCACGCCCGCCTCGCTGATTACCATGCCGAACAGATTCCAGATGAACATGCCCAATAAACGGCTGATCGGCGAGCTGGCCGCGTCGGTCATCCCGAACAACACCACGATCTTCATTGATTCCGGCTCCACCACCCCCAACGTGATCCCTCACCTGGGCGCAAAACGGGGGCTGACGCTGGTCACCCACAGCCTGGTCGCGATCAACGAAGCCAGCCGCCTCAAGGAGGTCAACACGATTTCCCTGGGCGGCATCTACAACGCCTCGCTGGGCGCGTTCGTGGGCATGTCGATCCTGGACTCGATCCGCACGCTGTCGGCGCGCGTGGCGCTGATGGCCGCGACCGGCGTGTCAATCGCGCGGGGCCTGACCAACAACACCTACTTCGAGGCCGAGATCAAGCGCGTCATCACCGCCAACTGCGGTCAAATCGTGCTCATGGCCGACCGCACCAAGTTTGGCAGCGACGCCATGATCTCCTACTGCCCGCTCGAAAAGGTGTCCACCGTCGTCACCGACCGCGAACCCCCGCCCAATTACATGGAATTCTTCGAAAAACACGGCATCCCGGTGCTGTACGCCGCGGAACCGGAGGCATCTTCCTGGGTAAGCGCTGAATAAAACACGCGCGCGGTGGCGGCTGCAATTCCGCCATCTCGCGCGTGCTTTTATCAGCGCTTGCCTAGATACAGAATTGCTCCACGATGCCGCAGGTCATCACGTCGGCCATTTCCAGCGCCTCCGCCTGGATGGCGTCGAACTCTTGGATGCTGCGCTCGTATTGGCCGGTCAGCATCTGCGTCGCCTCGTCCTCGGTCATGCGCAGATGGTCGAACAGCAGCTCCCGCCAAATGTGCTCGCTCCAGAACGGATTGATGCCCGCGAGAAAGCGCGCGATCTCCTCGGCGTTGGCGTACCACAGCGCTCGCTGCCGCGCCACCTCCGCGGCGTCGCCGGCCTTGGCCGCGTTCACCAATTGCGCGGCGATCAGCAGGTGCCCGGTAAGCAATTCTCCAAACCGCGCGGCCACCTGCTCGCCGTACAGCGGGCGGAACTCATCGGCAAAGTCGCGCGGGTTCTGCAGCAGCCGCTGCGTGACAAACGGCAAATCCGGCAAACTGAATACCGTGCTGACGATGAAGAACCGCGTCCACAGCACATGCTCGCTCCACAGCCTTCGGTTCAAGTTCGACACCCGCAACTGCTCGCGCGTCAAGCCACCCTCGGCGCACACGGATTCCGGAAACATGATACCCCTCCTCACAAGGCATCCGACGCCCTCATAAACCCTATGCCGTGGCAGGCCGGGCCGTGCGCCTTAATTGGTAGGCATATTTTCAGATGTGTCTGCGCCAATCCGCCCTATACAAAAAACCCGAACTCCAGCGCCTTGCGCCTCAGCTCGCCCAAGGTATCCGCGTTCCAACCGGGATCGTGCCCCGCCATGGCCCGGCGCAACGGCGTTCGTTGATTGCGCGGCAATCCGGCGATGAATCGCCTGACCTCAAGCGCAGTGTAATCGGCGGCGCAGGTCGCATACAGGTCGGCGTATGTGGCATACCCGGCGTCATACGACAGGCGCATGTCCAAGGATAGCCGGGCCTCCACCCTTCGTGCGGCGCGCTCCCGCCGCCTCTCTGCCGCCAGCGCCTCGCGCATCATGCCTCGGGCGTATTCTTCGAACCGGCACCGCTGCCCCGCGCGATAGGTGCGCAGCGCGATCAGCAGCGCCGCGGCTGCGACGGCCTTCGCATCCTCCCGGCAGAGACCGCGGCCGTACAGCAACGCCTGGCCTTCGGCGAGATCGCCAAACGCCCGGATCACATCCTGCTCGGTCGCCCGCGCCACGCCCCTCACCCCTTTTCGGCCAGGATGGCGTCGAGGCCGCTCTTGCGCGGCTTCATTGCGGCCGCCCTCGGCTTGGGTGTCACTTCACGGGGAACAATCCGCCCATACCAGGCGCCGCTGGATTCGTCAAAGCTGAATCGGCAATAGGCGGGCAACCGGACGCCCGAGGAGACGAGCTGATCCGCGAGCGCCACCCTGCCCAGCCTGCCCGACTCGGTGAGGCGCAGGCAACCCTCCGTACCCTGCTCGCCGGCGGCGGTCCGCAGCGCGATGTGCTCAAATCCGTCCGACGCGTATAACTTCACCCACCCGGCCCCGCCGAGCGCCTTCGTCAGCGCGGCGTTCGCGGTGACGGTACCCCCGGCGGCGATCGAGAGCGAGGGCGTCTTGTTCGCCGGCCCGCAAATGACCTGCATAAAGCTGATGCCCTCAATATTCAAAGCTTCCGACCCCCGCGCGTTCGGCTGTACCATGCTCGCCGCTCCCTTCGTATAGGCTGTCCGTCTATCGTATTATAGCAAAGTAAATTCCGCATTTCAAGTACAAAGCACCCGAATCCCGGGCGCTTCACAGCCAGGCAACGCAAACGCCCTTTACAGCGCCAAGGGCGCGCCTTATAATACAGGGGATATCTATGGGCTGGACAGCCCTTACGAAGGATGGTCGCACATGGACAAGCATCGGATTCGGAACTCGCTCTTGCTGCTCTTGACCGCCGCCATCTGGGGCGTGGCGTTTGTGGCCCAGCGCAAGGGCATGGACTACGTGGGCCCGTTCACCTTCACCAGCGTGCGCTCGCTGATCGGCTGCGCGTCGCTGCTGCCGGTGATCCCGCTCGTCTCCCGCATGAACCGCGCGTCGGGCGCGCCCAAGGCACAACCGGCCGACCGGCGCACGCTGCTGCTCGGCGGGCTGTGCTGCGGCGCGCTGCTGTTTGTCGGTTCCAGCCTCCAGCAGGTCGCGCTCCAGCACACCACCGTGGGCAAGGCCGGCTTCATCACCGCGCTTTACATCGTGATCGTGCCGGTGATCGGGCTCCTGCGCGGCAAGCGGTGTTCCCTGGCTTTGTGGGCGGGCGTGCTGCTGGCGCTTGCCGGGCTGTATCTGCTGTGCATCAACGAGGTGTTCACCGTATCTTTCAACGACGTGCTGCTGCTGATCGGCGCGTTCGTGTTTTCGCTGCACATCCTCTTCGTCGATCACTTTGTCCAAAAGGTGGACGGACTGCGGCTGAGCCAGGCTCAATCGCTGGTGTGCGGGCTGATCGCGGCGATTCCGATGCTGCTGCTCGAATCGCCCCGACCCGACAATTTGTTGGCGGCGTGGCTGCCGATCCTGTACGCGGGCGCGCTGTCTTCAGGCGTCGGCTACACGCTGCAAATCGTAGCCCAAAGGGGGATGCACCCCACGCTGGTCTCGCTGATCCTGAGCCTGGAATCGGTCATATCGGTGCTGGCCGGTTGGGCGCTTTTGAATCAGCGGCTCAGCGCGCACGAGCTGATCGGCTGCGCGCTGATGTTTACGGCCATATTGCTCGCTCAATTGCCGGGCCGCGGCGCAAAAAAAGCGCGCTCCCTCTCCCTGGAGGGCGCGCCATGATTACGGGCATTGTGGTGGCCGGCAAGCGCATCGGGCGTACGCTGAATTTCCCCACCGCCAATTTGCATCTGGAGGCGGGCTGCGCCGCGCCCGCGCGCGGGGTGTACGCCGCCCGCGTCCGGCTGGACGGCGAGATGCACATGGCCATCATGAACGTGGGCGACCACCCGACGCTGCCCGGCGGCGGCCCCACGGTGGAAGTGCATCTGCTCGATTACGCGGGCGACCTGTACGGCCGCACGCTGGCGGTCGAGCCCGTCCGCCTGCTGCGCGGGGAGATCAAATTCCCTTCCAAAGAAGCGTTGGCAAGACAACTGGCCGAGGACGCGCGCCGGGCAAGGGCGTTGCTTACGTAATTTACGCCCCCATCTCCTGACGCCGCTTGCCGCGCCTTCGGTCCCGCACGCGGGCGCGCACGTCGTCGCCGCGCGGGCCGCCGCCGGTCGCGCACGTCTGCTCGTACACGTCGTTCCAGCCCTTGCGCCCGCGCGAGCGCCCAACGTGGTACTGCGCGATGTTACAGGCGCAGCCCGCCGCGATCGCGGTCAGCGGCACGAGCTTGGCGCCCGCCACCCAATTGAGCAGGGAAAAGTTAAACATGCCGAACCGGAAGCCGCCGGTCAGCCCGATCGCGGCCGCGCCCAGCAGCAGCGGGTAGCTGGCCAGCGCCCGGTTGCGCAGCAGGATGGCGGCCAGGGCGTACAGCATCACCGTACCCAGGAAGCCGACCAGGTAGAACATGCTCGGGTCGTAGAAGCTGAGCGCGCGCGCAAAGGGCAGAGCGGTCTCACGGCTCAACCGCCACAGCCCCTCGATCGCCCACCAGATCACGTCGAGCCGAATCCAGAATTCATAGCCTGACAACGCCATCAGCGTGACCGCGCCCCAGAACAGCAGCCGTCGGCCCGCCGTGCGCCGTTTCTCCATCGTTTGATCCTCCCGGTTGTCCGTATCTGTATATGTGTCTGGGTAAAGTGTAGCGCCGGCGCCCGCCGTTGTCAAGTAGGGGCGATCCGCGCTTGCCCGTCCGTCCCCCGCTCACAGCTCGCACGAACAAACAAATTGACATCGCAGGCATGCGGTGTTAAAATTAAAATCTTCACTTCAAAAATAAGGGAGGGTGATCTCATGGCTGCCATCACAGCCGACGGACTATCCAAGACGTACACCGTGCGCGAGAAGAAGGGGCTGTTCGGGCGCAGCGCAAGGCGCGTCGAGGCGCTCAAGGGCGTATCCTTCGACATCGAGGCGGGCGAGCTGGTCGGATACATCGGTCCGAACGGCGCGGGCAAATCGACGACCGTGAAGATCCTCTCCGGCATCCTCACCCCGGACGGCGGGCGCTGCAGTGTGCTCGGGCTCTCGCCGTGGGCATCCCGGGTGAAGCACGCGGCGCGCATCGGCGTCGTGTTCGGCCAAAGAAGCCAGCTCTGGTGGGACCTGCCGGTCATCGACTCCTTTTCCCTGTTGAAGGACATCTACCGCATCCACGCAGCCGACTACAAGAAAACACTTGACGAGCTTTCCGGGCGGCTCTCGCTCGACGAATTGCTGAAAACGCCTGTGCGCCAGCTATCGCTCGGCCAGCGAATGCGCTGCGAGCTCGCGGCGTCGCTGCTCCACAGCCCGCAGGTGCTGTTCCTGGACGAGCCGACGATCGGGCTGGACGCCGCGACGAAGCTCGCCGTGCGCGATTTCATCCGGCACATCAACCGGGAGCGCGGCGTGACGGCGATCCTCACGACGCACGACATGGACGACATCGAGTCGCTGTGCAGCCGCGTGATGCTGATCGGCGCGGGCGAGAAGTTGCTCGACGGCGACATCTCGCTGCTCAGGCGCGGGCGGGACGAGCGCGTGCTCACCTGTGAGGTCGAGCGCCCGGCGGCGGCGCGGCTCGACGCGCGGGTCCTCTCGTGCGAGGCGAGCGGGCGCACGCTGACCATTCGGTTCGACCCGGCGATCGTGACGGCGGCGCAGCTGATCGGCGAGCTTGACGCGCAGTGCGGCGTGGGCGACGTGACGGTCGAGCGCACGCCCATCGAGCGCGTGGTGGCGAAGGTGTACGCGGAGCTCGCCGGGGGAACGGCCGTATGAGGATGTATCTGTCGTTCTTCCGCATGCGGTTTCTGACGCTGATCCAGTACCGCGCGGCGGCGCTCGCGGGCGTTGCGACGCAGTGGGCGTTCGGGCTCATGCGGATCCTGGTGCTCCACGCGTTCTACGCCTCTTCGGACGCCGCGCAGCCCATGAGTTTTGAACAGACGGTGACCTATGTCTGGATCGGGCAGGCCATGCTCGGCGCGTTCCCGTCCTACGCCGACTCGGCCATCATGAACTCCGTGCTCACGGGCGAGGTCGCCTATGAGCTCACGCGCCCCCTGGACATTTACTGGATGTGGTTTGCGCGCACGCTCGCGCTGCGCACCGCGCCGACGCTGCTACGCGCCGTGCCGCAGTTTTTCATTGCGCTGTTGCTCGTGCCCGCGCCGTACAAGATGGCGCTGCCGACGCCCGCGGCGCTTGCGGCATGGCTTACGGCGGCCACATTCGGCCTGCTGCTCTCGACAGCCGTCACGACGCTCATGAGCGCGTTCACGCTCTGGACGGTGCGTGCGGAGGGCATCACGCGCTTTCTGCCGACGCTCGTCATGTTCTTCTCGGGCATGTATGTGCCGCTGCGGCTGATGCCCGCGTGGGCGCAGCTTGCGGGGCGGCTGCAACCGTTCGCGGGCATGATGGATCTGCCTGCGCAGCTCTTTTCGGGCAGCCTCGCGCCCGGGCATGTCGCCTGGATCGTGGGCTTACAGCTGTCGTGGTGCGCGATATTCGTCGCGGCGGGGCGCGCGCTGATGCGCGGCGGGCTGCGGCGCGTGACGGTCGCGGGAGGTTGAGCATGAACGGCATTGCATTGTATTTCAAATTCCTCGCGGTCTCATTTCGGGTGCAGATGCAGTATCCGGCCTCATTCGTGCTGTACGCCGCGAGCAATTTCGCGGCCAGCGTCGTCGAGCTTCTCACGCTCTACGCCTTCTTCGCGCGCTTTCAGTCGCTCGGGGCGTGGTCGCTGCCCGAGGTGATGCTGTTCTATGGCATGACCTTCATGGCCTTCGCGCTCGCGGAGGCGTACATGCGCGGCTTCGACACGCTCGACCGGCACATCCGATCCGGGGCGTTCGACCGCATCCTGCTTCGGCCGCGCAGCGCGTTCCTGCAGGTACTCGGCAGCGAGTTCCAGCTCCTGCGCGTCGGGCGGTTCATCAACGGCATCATCCCCTTCGTCTGGGGTGCCCTGCTCCTCAGGCCGGGCTGGGGGATTGGGGATTGGCTGCTGATCGTGTTCGCGATCGTCGCGGGCTCCATGACATATGGCGGCGTGATGCTGATGCGCGCGGCGGTGAGCTTCTTCAACGTGGAATCGCTCGAGCTGTTCAACATCTTCACGCACGGGGGCGTTGAGGCGTCGAGTTATCCGATGGACGTGTACACGCTCTGGTTCCGGCGGCTGTTCACCTATGTCATCCCGCTCGCGGCGATCAACTACTGGCCGATGAGCATTCTCCTGCGCAAGCACTACGCGCCCGCGTGGGCCGCCTGCCTCGCGCCCCTGCTCGGCGTGGCGTTTTTCGCGCTGGGCTACGCCTGCTGGCGCTTCGGCGTGCGGCACTATCGCTCGACGGGTTCCTGATCGGCCGTTCCTATGTTTTGCCTTGGCAATTGCCGCCAATCCGCTTGCCGTGATTGTCACACATCTGTTATACTGCATTCATAAATCAGAGGGGGATGGAGCGGGATGAAACCGAAGGATTACAGGTATACCGGCAAGCGGCCCTTCGAATTCGACCGGGTGGAATGCGGCGCTTCGGCCAAGGCGCGGTTGATGAAAGAAGAGCTGATCGAGCGCACCGAGGAGAACATCGAGCATCTGGCGCGGCTGCAGGACCGACTGTACGCCGACGGGCGCGAGGGACTGGTGGTGGTGCTGCAGGCGATGGACGCGGCGGGCAAGGACTCCACCGTCAAGCACGTCATGTCGGGCCTCAACCCGCAGGGCGTATCGGTGTATTCGTTCAAGGCGCCCACCGCGCCCGAGCTCGGACACGACTACCTGTGGCGGATCGCGCAGTGCCTGCCCGAGCGGGGCAGGATCGCCATCTTTAACCGCTCGCACTACGAGGACGCGGTGACGGTGGACGTGCTCAAGCTGTACCCCCGTTTCAAGATGCCCGGGCGCTGCCTCGAGGGCGACTTCATCGGCCGGCGCTTGGACCAAATCTGCGACTTCGAGGAATACCTGTACGAAAACGGCATCCGCATGGTCAAGATCTTCCTGAACGTGTCGAGGGATGAGCAACAGAAGCGGCTGCTCGAGCGGCTGGACAAACCCTCGAAGCACTGGAAGTTCAGCGCCGGCGACCTGGATACCCGCGCGCGCTGGGACGACTACCACCGCGCCTACGAGCGCGCGATCAACGAGACCGCCACCAAGCACTGCCCCTGGTACGTGATCCCGGCCGACGATAAGTGGTTCACGCGCTTCTTGGTGTCGGAGGCGATGATCGAGGCGCTTCAAAAGATCGACCCTCAATACCCCGAGCCCGCCGAGCCGGAGCGGTTCTTAGAGTACCGGCAGCGGCTGATGGATGAGCAATAAGGTATAGCGCGTCCCCCCTTTCGCATAGATTGTCGTGCAAAAGGGGGGATTTATATGGCGCTCGACCCCAGGGGACAGACGGCGCTTTCGATCTTGAAGGGCGTGTTGGCGGCGATGGCGACGACCATCGGGTGTATGGCGGTGTTGGCGCTGTTGGTGGTGCGCATGGGCCTGAGCGACGGCGCGCTCACCGTGCTCAATCAGATCGCCAAGGTGGGCTCGATCTTTGTGGGCACGCTGGTCGCGGTGGGGCGCGGCGGGCAGCGCGGTTTCGCGCTGGGCGCGGCCACCGGCACGCTGTACATGATCTTGGGCTACGCGCTCTATTGCGCGCTCGACGGCGCGCTGGTGTCGGCCGGTCTGCTGGCCGGCGAATTTCTGATGGGCGCGGCGCTGGGCGCGGTATCGGGCGCGGTGGTCGCCAACCTCCCTCCGCGCGGCAAGCATACCCGGCGCAAGCGGACGGTTACGCGGCCGGCGTAGGCGGGGAAGAAACAAGCGAAAACGGGGCTGTGGCGCCGGAGAACCCCGGCGTTACAGCCCCATTCCGTTTATCCTTTGATCCCGGTCGAGGCGATGCCCTCGACGAAGTGGCGCTGCAGCAGCAAAAACACGGCGATCGTGGGCAGCACCGCCATGCAGGCGGCCGCCAGCGAAGGGCCGTAGCGGAACGCCGCGTCGTTGGCGGCCGCGCCGAAGTAGCGCGCCATGCCCACCGGCAGCGTCAGGTTCTTGTCGCCGCTGAGCATGATCGAGGGCCACAGGAATTGGTTCCAGTTGGTGATGAACGTCAGGATGGCCACCGAGGACAGCGCCGCCTTCGACAGCGGCAGCAAGATCACCGCAAAGAACCTGAGTTCCGAGCAGCCGTCGATCTGGGCGGCCTCCTCGATGCTGATCGGCAGTTCCTTGAAGAACGAGGTCAGGATGAACAGGCTGGTGATGTTCGCGCCGGCTGTCAAAACCAGCGATAGCTGGGACAGCCCGGGCGTCCGGCGCAGCCCGGCCATGCTCAGGAACTTGAACAGCGGGATCATGTAGCCTTGGATCGGGATCAGCATCATGGCCGTAATCAGCGCAAACAGCGGCCCCCTGAGCTTGAATTCCATCCGCGCCAGCGGATAGGCCGCGAGCGAGCTGATGACCAGCACCAGCAGCGTCGAAAGCCCCGTCACCAGCAGGCTGTTGCCCATCCAGTTAAGATAGGGGTAGCGCGACAGCACCGTCTGGTAATTGGCCATGACGAACGGCGAGGGCAGCAGCTGCGGCGGATAGGCGACCACATTCTGCTCGGTCTTGAACGAGGACATCACCGCCCACAGGATCGGGAACAGGAACAACAGCGCGAGCGCGAACATCAGCAGGTAGGTAAGCGCGCGCTTGGGCAGATTCTTCATCCCGGCCCCACCTCCTCGCCCGGCTTGAACAGCAGCCCCTGCAGCCTGACCAGACCGATCAGCAGCACCAGGATCATCACGCCGACCGCCGAACCGTAGCCCAACTGCTGGCGCTCAAAGCCCGTAATGAACTGATACTGGATCAGCGTCATCGTGGACATCGACGGCCCGCCGCCGGTCATGACCACCACCTGGTCGTAGACCTGCACCACGTTAATCAGCGTCAGCGTGATAATCAGCGAGGTGGTCCGGGACAAAAGCGGCAGCGTGATCCGCGTGAACGTCTTAAAGCGCCCCGCGCCGTCGATCTGGGCCGCCTCGTAGATCTCGCCGGGAATGCCCTGCAGGCCCGCCAGGTACAGGATCATGTTGTAGCCGAGGTACGACCAGACGATCACCGCCGACACCGACGCCAGGGCGATGTTCCTGTCGATCAGAAACCCCGCCTTCGCAAACCCCAGCGCGGACAGCGCGTAGTTGATGATGCCGAAGTTTTTGTCGTACATCCAGTTCCACATGATGCCGACCACCGCCGGGATCAGCACGTAGGGGATGACCGCAATCGTGCGCACGGCGTTGCGGCCCGGTATCTTCTCGTTGAGCGCGATGGCGACGAGCAGGCTCAGCGCGACCAAGACCGGCAGCACGATCAGCAAAAAATAGGCGTTGTTGGCAAGCGCCCTGAAGAAATTGGCATCCTTGAACAGCGCGAGGTAGTTCTTGAAGCCGACGAAAACCGGCGAGCCCACGATGCTCCACTTGGTCATGCTGATGTAGATGCTCGCAAGGCTCGGCAGCAGCCGGAAGAAGAAAAAGACGCACAGGTAGGGCGCCATGAAGGCGAGTGCCTTGCCTCCTTGGTTTTTTTGCATGTCCTCACACCCTGAAACGATATTCGCGCCGGGGCTGTAATGGGAATGGCAGCGCTTCCCTTTTTACCATTGCAGCCCCGGCCGGGATACGATGGCTACGGCATGGAGAGGATCGCGTTCATGTCCGCCTCGAGTTGCTCCGCGACGGCGGCGGGATCGTTTCCGTCCAGCAGCAGCGACTGCGCGGCGACCACGAAGGGCGAGGTGGCCGAAGAGCCGAACAACTCCGCCGACTTGGCGCTCGCGGGCAGCAGGTACATGTTGGCCATGCTGTCGATGAAGGCCTGGCGGCCGGGCAGCGCGGCGGCGATCGCCTGGCCGCTGGTGCTGGCCGGGATCTGGCCGGACTTGGCCCACTCGCCGGAATTCTGATCCATCCACAGGATGAAGTCGCGCACGGCCTGACTCTGGGCGTCGCTGCGCTCGCTGAGCGGGAAGGCAAAGATGTGCTCGTTGCCCCAGGCGATCTGCTCGTCAAACACCTTGGGGTAGCGCGCGCTCTTCCAGTTCAGGTCGGTCGCCTCCAGCGCGGGCATCTGCCAGGGGCCGTCGACGAACATCGCGACGCTGCCCGCCGTGAAGCTGGCCACCGGCGTCTTGTCGCCGATCGGGCACACGCCGTACTTGATGACCAGATCCTGCAGGAAGCTGAGCGCGCGGGCAGCCTGCCCGCCGTCAAACGGCACCTCGCTCATCTCGTTCGTGAAGGGTGTGCCGCCCTGCTGGGCAATCATGGCGCTCATCTGGAAGCCCACGTGGTGGTTCATGTTGAAGCTATAGCCGTACTGGACGATGTTGTCCTTGTCGAAGCCGTCCTCGGTCGAGTTCTTGCCATTTTTGTCGATGGTCAGGCGGCGCGCGGCGTCGATCAGCTCCTCGCCGGTGGCGGGCGGGTTGTCGATGCCCGCGGCCTTGAGCATGTCCTCATTATAGTACAGGCCGTGCATGTGCTGGTCGAGCGGAATCGCGTACTGCTTGCCCTTGTACATCGTGCCGTCCCAGGCCGCGGGCGAGTAGTTGGCGGCGTCGATGCCGATCGTCGTAGCAAAAGCGTCGTCCATCAGCCCCATCTCGATGAACTGGCCCATGTCCATCGGGCGCATGGCCAGGATGTGCGGCGCGTTGCCGGTGGAGGCGTCGGCCAGAAACTTCGTGAACAGCGGCGTCCACTGCTGGGTCTCGAAGTTGATCGTGACGTTCGGGTGCTCGCCCATGTACTTGTCCACGATGCCCTTCATCGTGTCGGCGTCCGGGCCGGTCCAGCCGCCCCAGAAGTTGATGGTCACCTGCTCGGCCGCCAGGCCCGCCGGGGCGAGGCAGGCCAGCAGGAGCGTCAGCGTCAGGATAAGCGTCAGGGTCCTCTTCATGGTCAACATCCTCCCGTTTTATGATCTTTAAGGCCGCCGGCCTTGTGGGTCACATCCTTCGCGCCATGCGGTCCAGCGCCTCCACCTCGCGCTTGAACGCAGGCGAGAGCTCGGCATCGTCCTTCACGCGGCACCGCGTGGTCATCTTAAGCCCCTCTATGGCGCCCAGGTGGTACTTGGCGTTGACCGGATAGCACTGGCGCTCGATCAGCGAGGCGATGCTCAGGAAGTCGCTGAGCCGCTCGGCCTCCGCCCCGCCCTTTGCTGTGCACAGCCGCGCGTACAGCGCGGGGTGGAAGCTGGCCATCACGCCGCTGTAGCCCGCCGCGCCCGCTTGCAGCGACGAGAGCAGCGTGGTGCTGTTGGCGTTGTACAGCCGCATTTCGGTGCCCGCGATGGCCTCGATCCTGCGCGAAATCAGCGCCTCGTCGCAGCAGGTGTCCTTCATGAAGAAAAACCGCCCGGTCCGCGCCGCCCAACGCAGGCCTTCAAGCGACACTAGCCGCTTGTAGGGGAACGGACACTCGTACAGCCCGAGCGGCAGACCTTCGGGCAGGCCGTCCATCAGCGCCTGGGTGCGCGCGCGCCAGATTTCGTCCGATTCGCCCTCGGCCGCCATGCGGTTGGAGATCAGCACCAGCGCCTCTACGCCGGCCGCCGACAGTGCGCGCAGCTCCGCGAGCTGGCCTTGGGCCGCGTCCGAGACATGGCCCGACGCGATCACGGGTACCCGCCCCCGCGCGGCCCGCACGACCGTCTCGGCGAGCGCGACGCGCTCCTCAAGCGACAGGAAGAACATCTCGCTCGACTGGCACACCGCGAACAGCCCGCTCGCGCCCTGCGCGATGTACCAATCGGTCAGCGCCTCGAGCGCGGACAGGTCCACGCGATCATCCTTGGTGAACGGCGTCAGCATGACCGGCCAGACGCCGCCCGGAAAGGTATTCTTCATGATTTTCTCCCCTCCGCCATGTCGATCGCCCAATAGGCGATGTTCTGCCGTTTATACGTATAGCATACGTGCACATGCACGCCGTCGGCCAGGATGGCGGGATAGGCGAACTCGCCCTCGCCGCCGTCCAGGTCCATGAAGGTTTCAAAGTGCCGCCCATTATCGCGCGAGATGGACAGCCGCATCGGGCTGCGCGCGCCCCAGTTGTCCGCCACCGGGTTGTGCGCCAGCACGAGCCGGCCGTCTTCCAGCTGCGCCACGTCGATGCCGCTGTTGGGGTTCGGGATGTCGGTCGGGAAAGCCTCGGTGAAGTGGCGGCCGCCGTCGGTCGAGTCGGCCCGGAACACGCTCCCTTCGGTGCTGCGCATCAGCGCGTGCACGACGCCCGGCGCGCTTTCCCACAGCGTAGGCTGGATCACGCCGCGCCCATGGAAGCTCTGCTCGCTGACCGGGATGCGGCTTTTGACGGCGGCCGCTTCAACCGCCAGCGCGGCGGGATCAATCGCGATCGGGCTCGAGCGCCGCCAATGCGCGCCGTTGTCCTCGGACAAATCGACGAACGCGCGCCAGGGGCCGTCCTCGGTCGAGGCCGGCGCGGCGATCTCGCCGCTCATCAGCCGGATCGGCTTGGCCCGCACCGGGCCGCGCCCGCCCGCGTCGCCCGGCACCAGTTCCCGCGCCTCGGAAAAGCTATGCCCGCCGTCGTCCGACAGCCGAACCATTGTGCGCCAGCTGCGAATCCACCTGCCCACCTTGTAGTACAGCGCGATCGTTTTTTCGTCCGGCGCGAACAGCACCGGGTTCCAATGAGGCTCATCCGACTGCGCGATCAGGCGCGGCGCGTCAAACGCACCGTTTGCTCCCCTTGCCAGGTAGATGCCCACGTCGTCCGCGCCCTCCGCGCTGCCGCCAAACCAGGCGATCAGCACTCCGCCGTCCGCGAGCCGCAGCATGGTCGGGGCGTGGCACATGGCCGTGGGGCACTCGCGCATCACCAATGTGCGGTGCAGCGTCGCCATGCGGGATCCTCCTTGTTCATCATGAATGAATGATTTTCATCGTTAACCATACTGTATCACATTCGCGGCCGTCTGTCAACACAGGGCAGCGCGCGACGCGAGGAATATGCTTGCGCGGCGGTTCTTGCTTTGGTATAATGAAAAATGGTCACTTATGATGAACGGCATCGGAAGGAAGGGAACGCCATGGGCACGATGTCTGAACACGCCAAGGTGAAGTCGCTCTACAAGGCCGTCAAGCTGCTCGACCACTTCATCGGCACACCCGAGTTGGGCGTGACCGAACTCAGCGCACGCACCGGCATGCTCAAGAGCAGCGTACACAACATCCTGAGCACCTTCGAGCTGTGCGGGATGGTGGAGCGCAACCCGCAAACCGCCCGCTACCACCTGGGCGCGAAGGTGCTGGAGTTCAGCAACCAGTTTAACCAGCACAACGACATCCGTCAGCTGGTGCACCCCTACGCCGAGCAGCTCGCGGCCGCGACCGGCGAGACGGTCTACCTGGCCCGGCTGTTCGAGGGCGACGTGATCTACCTCGACGCCGTATTCCCGAGCGCCAACGTGGGCGGGCGCAACGTCGTCGGCATCCGCGCCTCCACCTACTGCACGGGCGTCGGCAAGGCCTTGCTGGCCAACCAAAACGACGCGTTGATCCAATCCGTGATCGACGCGGGGCTCACCCCCTACACCGACCACACGATCACCGACCCCAGGCGTCTGCGCGAGGAGCTTGACCTGATCCGCGCGCGCGGCTACGCCGTGGACAACATGGAGCACGAATTCGGCATCAAGTGCGTGGCCACGCCGCTGCGCAATTGCCGGGGCGAGGCGGTGGCGGCGCTGTCGGTGTCCGGTCCCTCCCCCCGCTTCAGCGACGCCGAGACGCAGCGCTACGCCGCTTTGTTGATCGACACCGCCGCAAGGCTGTCGCCGTTGATCCAGGGGTAGGGGCGGGCGGACCTTGGGTCG
>NZ_JBISDI010000047.1:0-27306 GCF_051162045.1 Anaerozeibacter quisquiliarum | reverse complement strand
ACAAAAACCCCCGAAACCTCAACGATTTCGGGGGTAAGCGTGGTGATCCATTGGAGACTCGAACTCCAGACCCTCTGATTAAAAGTCAGATGCTCTACCGACTGAGCTAATGGATCTGATGGCTGGGGCGGTAGGATTTGAACCTACGCGTACAAGAGTCAAAGTCTTGTGCCTTAACCGCTTGGCGACGCCCCAACAGGCAGAAAAGCCGTTCAGACCGCCACTTGATCGATCAGAACGGCCACAAAGATGGGGTGGATGATGGGGATCGAACCCACGACCTCCAGGGCCACAACCTGGCACTCTAACCACCTGAGCTACATCCACCACATGGCGCGCCCGAAGGGATTTGAACCCCTGACCCACGGCTTAGAAGGCCGTTGCTCTATCCAACTGAGCTACGGGCGCAAGACGCCTTCGGGGCATACCCGCTTTCGGGCGGCGGCAAATTTGCCGCTGACAATTTGAGATTATAGCATGGCCCCATGTGTTTGTCCATAGCTTTTACAGAATTTTCATGACCGGCGTCGGGCCGCCCTCCCGGAACTCCAGCACCGCGTACCGCCCGCTCAGCAGCGCGCCCGGATTGAGCAGCAGAATGTCGCCGGCGCGCTCGACCGAGGGCACATGCGTGTGCCCGTACAGCGCCGCCTGCGCGCCCGTCTCCCGCGCTCGGCAGGCGAGCGCCAACAGCCCCTGCTTGACCCGAAGGCGGTGGCCGTGCGTGAGCAGCAGCCGGATCCCCTCGACCGTCAGCGTCATCTCCTCGGGCGCGGTGGCCGAGTAAACGTCGCAGTTGCCGCGCACCGCATGCACCGGTACGCGAAGCAACGCCTCGAACCGCCCGGCGTCGGCCGAAACGTCGCCCAGGTGGATCAGCGCGTCCACGCCCCGAAGCGCCTCGGCCGCGCGCGCGACGTTCATAGCGGCGCCGTGGCTGTCGGACACCAGCCCCAGCCTAATCATCGCCCTGCGCCTCGAGCTGCCTGAGCAGCGCGAGCGCCGCCCGCGCGCGGTGAGAGACGGCGTTCTTCTCCTCGGCCGAGGCCTCGGCAAAGGTCTTGTGAAGGTCGGTCGAGTAGAACAGCGGGTCATAGCCGAATCCGCCCTCGCCCCGGTACTCGGTCAGTATCTCGCCCTCGCAGACGCCGCGCGCGATCAGCGGCGGGCGGCCGGGGCGGGCCAGCGCCATGGCGCACACGAACCGCCCCGACCGGTCGGTTCGGCCCGACAGTTCTTTGAGCAGCAGCCGGTTGTTGGCCTCGTCGTCGCCGTGCACCCCGGCGTAGCGCGCCGAATACACGCCCGGCCGCAGATTCAGCGCATCCACCTCGAGCCCGGAATCGTCCGCCACGCTTAAGCAGCCGGTCAGCCGACACAGCGCCTCGGCCTTAATCAGCGCGTTGGCTTCGAATGTGGCGCCGCACTCCTCCACGTCGATTTCGGCGCCCATCTCCTTCATCGACACCACGTCGAACCGGTGACCCAGCAGTTGCCTCAATTCCTTGAGCTTGCCGAAATTCGCGCTGGCCATAACCAACCGAGGCTTCTTACCGATCACCCGCGCCGCCTCGCCCAGCGCCTCGTCCTGCGCCCTCATCAACTGCCCGATCCCGCGCTCGGCCAGATCCAGCAGTTGCACAAGCTCCGGACGGCTGAACGCGCGCCCCTCGCCCGTGCCCTGAACCTCGACGAAGTCCATGCGGCCCCGCGCGTCCCGGGTCATCACCACATTCATGTCGGCCTGCGCGTCCTTGTCTTCGAAGTAATCGAGGTCGAGCAGCGCGAGGTCGGCGACCAGCCCGACGCTGACCGCGGCCAACCGCCTGACGACCGGCGAGTCCTGGATTCGGCCCTCGGAAAGCAGCTTATCCACCGCCAGACACAGCGCCACAAACGCGCCGGTAATCGCGGCGGTGCGCGTGCCGCCGTCGGCCTGCAACACGTCGCAGTCGAGCGTGACCGTGTGCTCGCCCATGCGCGTCAAATCGCAGCAGGCGCGCACGGCGCGGCCGATCAGCCGAGCAATCTCGACCGACCGGCCGTCCCGCTTGATGCCGTCGCGGGGCTTTCGCGTACTCGTCGCACCGGGCAGCATGGCGTATTCCGCCGTCACCCACCCCTTGCCCCGCCCCTTCAAGAAGGGCGGCACGCCCGGCTCGAACGACGCGGTGCACAGCACGCGCGTCCGGCCGCAAACGATCAGCGCGGAACCCGCCGCCATCTCGGTGTAGTGGGGGATGATCTGAACGCGCCGCAATTGGTCGTCCCGCCGTTCCTCGCTCCGCATTGGTATACCCTCCGTATTGTGCTAATCCATGTCAATGATCGATGCCGTCTGGGTGCGGATGTACTCCTGGGTCAGGCTGGCCGCGTCGTTGACAAATGTGGGCACGGTCAGCGTCGACTGGCCGGGATCGTAGGGCTTGCCCTCCACCTGCACGTCCACGCGCTTGATGCCGTCGAACCGGGTGCAGGTCAACACCAGGGCCCGCAGCGCCACCCGCCCGCCGTCGGAGTTCTCGGCGACGTTCATGAACTCCTTGGTAAAGTTGATCGTCGCCACGCCGTTCTTCACCGCCACGCCGATCAGACCGCAGCCCGGCGGCAGCGTGTTGTCGAGCGGGCTCTGCGCGCTCGGCCCCTTCAGAAGCTCAAGCACCGCGGTGTTGATGTCGCTCGGCCCGTACACCATGCGGGTGACCGGCACCAGCAGCGACGAGGCGTCGCCCGGGAAGTACAGCTGCACCGTCTGCATGGCGCTGGGCTCCACCGCCGACTGCGAACCGCCCTCGAGGTTGATCGAACCCCGCTCGAACACGCCCGACACCTTGGTGCCGAAGGTCAGCGCGTCGCGCTTCTGCCCGCCGACCAGGAACTCGACGCGCTCCACCGTGGGAAACTCGGTCAGCGTCTGCACGACCGCGTCCACCATGGCGGCCTCGGCCTGAGCGTCGGCCATCTTCATCACCTGTGTGCCCAGGTCGATGCGCGCCACGCCGTCCTTCGAGACGTCCAGGTCGATCGAGGTGCCTTCGGGCAGCACGGTGCGCAGCCCCAGCCGCGCGGCCTCCATGTCGTTGTAGGCCGACTTCACCATCATGGCGAGCGTGGCCTTGGCGATGCCCGGCTCGTTGGGGATCGAGCGCGTCACCGGCACCAGGTAGCCGTAGTTGTCCTGATAGTACACGACCGTCTTGACCGCGTCCGACGCCGTCTCAGGCACGGCGAGGCCGGTTCCCTCCTGCGGCACGCCCACATTGGGCGTGCTCGGCGCGCCCGCTCCGTCCACCTGCGTGCCCGGTGCGCGCCACAAGCCCCACGCCGCGACAATGGCCAGCGTCAGCGCCAGCAGCACCGCACTGAGCAGGTAAAGCGTGCGCTGGCTCGTGCTAAACTTCATTCCGAACCCTCCCTGCCTTTTTAGTCTTGCGTTCCAATCTATTCGAACGTCAGGACAGGCAGAACGAGGGGATGCGCCTATTTTACCACAGTTCCCCGCGCCGCGATTGCGCTTTTGAACGGTTTTCGATATAATAACAATCAACCGGACTTGGAGGATTTTTCGCATGCCAATGGATGGACTGACGCTTTATTACATGGCGCGGGAGCTTTCGGGCGCGTTGTCGGGCGGGCGCGTGGACAAGGTCACGCAGCCCGAGCGCGACGAACTGCTCATTGCGGTGCGGGCGCAGGGCCGTTCGCAGGTGCTGCTGATGAGCGCCAATGCGGGCACCGCGCGCGCCCACCTGACCCAATACAAAAAGAACAACCCGCTCGAGCCGCCGATGCTGTGCATGCTGCTGCGCAAGCACCTGGTTTCCGGGCGCGTGGCAGGCGTGCGCCAGGCGCTGGGCGACCGCATCCTCGAGCTCGACGTGCAGAGCTGCTCGGAGCTCGGCGACGCGCGCGCGATGACGCTCGTTTGCGAGTTCATGGGCAAGCACTCCAACCTGATCCTGGTCGGCCCGGACGGGCGGATCGTGGATTGTGCGCGCCATGTGACCGGCGACATCAGCCGCGTGCGCGAGGTGCTGCCGGGCCTGCCTTACGAGCGCCCGCCCGAGCAGGGCAAGCTGCGCTTTGACGAGCCGGACGAGGGCGCGCTGGCCGAAGCGCTCACCGCGCGGGACGCTCAGCCGCTCGCCCGCGCGCTGGCCGACTGCCTGACCGGTCTGTCGCGCCAGAGCGCGCAGGAGTTGGCGCTGTGCGTTCTGGGCGACGAGGCGGCGCAGCTTCACGCCGTCGACGCCGCGCAGCTCGCCCGGCGCGTTTCGGCTTGGCTACGCAATCCGCCCGCGCCCGACGCGCGGCTGGTGCTGAATGCGGACGGCGCGCCGCTCGACGTGACCGCCTTTCCCTACCGAATCTATGACGGCCTTGAGCAGCGCGCGCTGCCCTCGCTGTCGGAGGCGATGGACGCGTTCTACCGCGAAAAAGACCTTTCCGACCGCGCTCGGCAGAAATCGGCGGCGCTCAGGCGCGTGCTGAAAAACAACGTCGAGCGCTGCGAGAAGAAGCTGGCGCTGCAGCTCGAGGCGCTCGAGGGCAGTGGGCGCATGGAGGAATACCGCGTCAAGGGCGAGCTGCTGGTGGCCGCGCAGGCGCAAATCCGCAAGGGACAAAAATCGGTCACACTGCCCAACTATTACGACCCGGCCTGCGAAGAGATCGAGGTGGCGCTCGACGTACAGCTCTCCCCCGGCCAGAACGCGCAGCGCTACTTCAAGCTGTACCAAAAAGCGCGCTCGGCGCGCACGCTGGCCGCCGAGCAGAAGGAAAAGACCGAGGAGGAGCTGCGCTACTTCGAGGGGCAGCTGTTCAACCTGGACGGCTGCGAGGACGAGGCCGCGCTGAACGAGATCCGGGAGGAACTCGAAGCGTTGCGCTTCGTGCGTTCAAACCGCAACCGGCGACAGTTGAAAAAGCTGCCGCCGTCAAGGCCGCTGCACTACCTGTCGAGCACCGGCGCGCACATCCTGGTCGGGCGCAACAACCTGCAAAACGACCGCTTGACTCAAGGCGCGCAGCCCGACGAGACCTGGCTGCACGCCAAGGACATGCCCGGCTCGCATGTAATCATCGTGGGCGCGAACCCTGACGAGCGCACGCTGCACGAGGCGGCGCTGCTGGCCGCGCGCCACTCAAAAGGCGGCGCCTCCTCGCGCGTGCCGGTCGACTACACGCTGCGCAAGCACGTCAAGAAGCCCTCGGGCGCAAAGCCCGGCTACGTGATCTACACGCACCAGCGCACGCTGTACGTCACGCCGGACGAGGAGGCGCTCAAAGTCATTCGCGAAGCGGATACAACCGATTGAGCGCGTTCCCTAGAACAGCCCCGAAATCCGCCCCTCGTCGTCCACATCGATCATCTCCGCCGCGGGCACCTTGGGCAGGCCCGGCATGGTCATGATGTCGCCGGTCAGCGCCACGATGAAGCCCGCGCCGGCGGACACCTTGAGGCTGCGCACGGTGACGGTGAAGCCGCTGGGCGCGCCGCGCAGCGCCGCGTCGTCGGAGAAGCTGTATTGGGTCTTGGCCATGCAGATCGGATAATCGCCGTAGCCGAGCGCGGTCAGCTGCGCCGATTGCTTCTGCGCCGCGGGCAGCAATTGCACGCCGTCGGCGCGATAGACGCGGCGGGCGATCGCGTCCAGCTTTTCCTCGATCGCCGTGCCCATTTCATAGGCATGCGTAAGCGTGCTGCGCCGCTCGCACAGCCTGACCACTTCCTCGGCCAGCAGCACGCCGCCTTCGCCGCCCTTGCCCCACACCTCCGACAGCGCCACGTGCACGCCGCGCGCGCGGCAGCCCTCTTCGATCAGTTTGAGCTCCGCCTCGCTGTCGGTCGGGAAGCGGTTGATCGCCACCACGCAGGGCAGCGAGAACACGCCCGTGATGTTGTCCACATGTTGAAGCAGGTTGGGCATGCCGCGCCCGAGCGCCTCGAGGTCTTCTGTGCCGAGGCTCGCCTTGGGCGCGCCGCCGTGGTGCTTGAGCGCGCGAACGGTCGCCACCACCACCACCGCCGACGGTTGCATATGCGCCATGCGGCACTTGATGTCGAGGAACTTCTCCGCGCCCAGATCCGCGCCGAACCCGGCCTCGGTTACCGCGTAGTCGGCGAGCTTCATCGCCATGCGCGTGGCAACGATCGAGTTGCAGCCGTGCGCGATGTTGGCGAACGGGCCGCCGTGGATCAGCGCGGGCGTGCCCTCGAGCGTCTGGACGAGATTGGGCTTGAGCGCGTCCTTGAGCAGCGCCGCCATCGCGCCCGCCGCCTTGAGGTCACCCGCGGTCACCGGCTGCTCATCGTAGGTATAGCCGACGATGATGCGCGAAAGCCGCGCCTTGAGGTCGGCGATCGAGTTCGACAGACAGAGCACCGCCATCACCTCGGAGGCCACGGTGATGTCGTAGCCGTCCTCGCGCGGCGAGCCGTTGACGCGCCCATTCAAACCGTTCACGATGAAGCGCAGCTGCCGGTCGTTCATGTCCACGCAGCGCCGCCAGGTGATGCGCCGGGGATCGATGCGAAGCGCGTTGCCCTGATGGATGTGGTTGTCGAGCATGGCCGCCAGCAGGTTGTTGGCCGCGCCGATCGCGTGGAAGTCGCCGGTGAAGTGCAGGTTGATGTCCTCCATCGGCACCACCTGCGCCCAACCGCCCCCGGCCGCGCCCCCTTTGACGCCGAACACCGGGCCCAGCGAGGGCTCGCGCAGCGCCACGCAGGCGTTTTTACCGATCCTGCGCAGAGCGTCGGCCAGCCCGACCGTGGTGGTGGTCTTGCCCTCGCCCGCCGGCGTGGGCGTGATCGCCGTGACCAGGACCAGCTTGCCGTCGGGTTTCTCCGTCTCGCCGAGCAGCTTGAGGTCGATCTTGGCCTTATGGTTGCCGTAGAGCTCGACATAGCGCTCGTCGATGCCGGCGCGCGCCGCGATCTCGCGGATGGGCTGCATGGGCTGCGACTGCGCGATTTCGATGTCGGACAAAGATGCCATGTATACGCCTCCTTTTGGTGCCTTGCTGTTCGCCTCCATTACTCCATTATATACCCGTTTTGCGATTTTACCAACCCCCTATGCGCGGCAATCAGGCTCTGTTGCGCGCCGGCGGGCGCGGATGATATAATGGCGCGGGCGAAGGGACTACGCGCGACGCCCTGCGAGGAGGGAACATGGTCTCAATCGAGCGGGTGCAGACGCTGCTGGACGAGCTGTGCGCCGAGCTGCCTCCGGCGTTTTTTGAGGCGCTCAACGGCGGCATCTGTCTGCTGCCTGATGCGCGCAGCAACCCGGCGGCCGCCGGGCTGTACACCCTGGGCGAATACCACCGGGGCGGGGCGATGGGGCGCTACATCAGCATCTACTACGGCTCGTTCGCGCGGGTGTTCGGCGCGCTCGGCGAGCCCGGCCTTCGGCATGAGCTGCGCGAGGTGCTGCTGCACGAGTTCACCCATCACTTGGAGTCGTTGGCCGGCGAGCGCTCGCTCGAAGAAAAAGACCGGCGGTTCCTGGAAGCATATAAAAACCGCGGGCGCAACTGACGCCCGCGGCCCCCGAGGGTTTATCGCACCCGCAGTTGCTCGGCCGCCCAGCGGGCGTGCGCGCGCACGGCGGGGTGATCGTCGTTTGCCAGCGCCTCGATCAGCGGCACACAGTCGCGGCGCATAAGGTTGGCCGCGATCAGGCAGGCGCGCGCTTGTACGCGCTTTGTTCGCGCGTAGTTGTCGCCGATCAGCGCGGCCAGCGCCGTTCGTTCACCGCGCAGCAGGCCCGGCAAGCCGAGCGCGCGCGCCAGTTCGTCCGGCATGTCCTGTTCAGCAATCCCCGCGTTGATCGGACAGGCGCGCTGGCAGAGGTCGCAGCCGAGCAGGCTCGCACCCACGAGCGCGCGCCGCGCCTCGTCCACCGGCTCGCCCGCCGGCAGCGCGCGCAGGCAACGCGCCGTGTCCACCCGCCCGTCGCCGGACAGCGCGCCGGTCGGACAGGCGGCGACGCAGGCGCGGCAGTGCGCGCAACGCGGAGCAAATCCTTCGCTCGGAGGCGCATCGTCCGTCGGCAGCTCCGCGTCGGTCAGCAGCGCCTCGAGCGCGTAGCGCGAGCCCAGCCCTTCCATATAGGTCAGCCCGCTCAGCCCGTAACGCGCGAAGCCGGCCTCGGATGCCACCGCCTTGGCCGGCAGCTTGACGCCCGCAAGCGCCCGCGCGCCGCGCGCGGTCAGCCAATCGGCGAGCATTCGCGCCGAAAGGTGCGCGGCGTTCGAGCAAAGGTAGTAGGCGTCGATCGCGGCCTCGCCCGCCCGAGCGCGGTAGGGCCGGTACGCGCGCGCCAGCACGATCACCCGCGCGGCTTCCGGCATGAGCACGTGCGGATCGGCCGCGAGGTCCGCCCAGCGCCGGTCGGGCCGCGCAAGCGCCTCGGCGCGCCAGCGCTCGAGCACGCGCGGCAACGTAACCGCCATGCGGTCGAACCCCAGGCGGCGCGCCTCCTCGAACAATGCCCTCTTCACATCATCCATCACATAAACCGCGCGGCAATCCATCCGGCCACCGGCGCATACAGCAGGACGACCAGCATGCCGGGCAGCAGGTTCGCCACCTTGATGCGCGGCTTCATCAACCCCAGCATGTTGAGCGACAGCGCGACGATCATCACGCTGCCCACCGCCGACAGCTCGCCGATCAGCGCGGGCGACAAAAGCGGCGCGACATGGGTCGCCAGCAGCGCGATGCCGCCCTGGTAGATCGTCAGCGGCACCAGCGACAGGATCACCCCCGGCCCCATCGTCGAGGCGAGGATCACCGCCGCCACCCCGTCGAGCGCCGCCTTGGCCAGCAGCGTGTCGGGCTGATTTCTCAGCCCGGCCTCGAGCGAGCCCACCACCGCCATCGCACCCACGCAGAACAGCAGCGTCGCGCTGACGAAGCCCTGCGAAAACGAGCTGTCGCCCCGCGCAAAGCGCGCCTGCGCCCAGTCGCCCAGCCGGTCGAGCGCCGGCTCGATCCCCGCCGCCTCGCCCAGCCCCGCGCCGACCACCACCGAGACGATCACGCCCATCATATCCTTCGTGGCGATCGCGCCCGAAATGCCGATCACCAGTACGCACAGCCCGAGCGCGTGGTTGACGGTTGCGCGGAACTTCTCCGATATGCCGCCGCGCAAAAAGGTGCCGATCAGCCCGCCTACCGCGACCGTCAGCGCGTTAGCCCATACTCCGATCATTGGGGATACCTCTTCATTCGTACAGATTACGCGCCCTCAACCACTACCTGGCACGATTTCATCACCGTAAGCGCCGCGTCGTGGGCGCCCTTCGAGGTGCCGGCGCAGCAGGCGGCGTCCACGTAAATCGGCGTCTGGGGCAGGGCCGTCTTGAGCGCGAGCGCATTGGTAATCACGCAGATGTCGGTGACATAGCCGACGATGTGGATCGACGACGGCTGCTGCTGCGCCATCTGAGCAATTTGATCCTTATCCATCCCGAATGTGCGCTTGTCGATGCACATACCCGGCCGCGCGCCGGCGATCTGCGCGTTGATCGCCCAGCCGTGCGAACCGGCGACGCAATGCGTAATCGGCAGCATTTTGCCCTCCTGGGTATCCAGGTAGCCGCGATCATGCGTGTCGCGCGTAAACACGACCGTTCCGTCGAACCGCCTGATCTTCCGGGCGATGTTCGGGACGATCGACAGCGCGTACTCGGACCCGAGCGCGCCGTCGATGAAGTCGTTCTGCGCGTCGACGACGAGCAGCATATCTGCCATGGCAAAGCCTCCGTTACCGGTAGATTTCAGAAGGTGTAACCTTGAAGCCCTCGCCCGCGCCGTGCAGCGTGAGCAGCGACACGACGCCCTCCACGCGCTTTACGGGCGGCTCGGCGGTCGCGATCATCACGCCCACGCCCACCACCTCGGCCTGGAACTCGGCCATCATGTCCACCATGCCGCGCAAGGTGCCGCCGCCCTTCATGAAGTCGTCGACGATCAGCGCGCGCTGGCCGGGCGCGACCATTCGCCGCGCCAGCGACATGGTCTCGATCTTCTCGCTCGAACGGCCCGCGACGTAGTTGATCTTGACGGCCGGGCCCTCGTAGGCGCGCGAATCGCGCCGCGCGATCACCAGCGGCACGTCCAGCGCCCGCGCCGTCATCATCGCGATCGGGATACCCTTGGTCTCCATCGTCAGCACGAAGTGCGCGCGCGCGTCGTAGTACCGCTGGGCCAGCAGCTGACCCAGGCGCGCGGCCAGCTCGGGGTTGCCGGCCACATCCGACGTGTACAAAAACCCGCCCGGCAGTTGCCGGTCGGGCGCGCTCAGCGTGTTCGCCAGCCCGGTGAGCAGCGCGCGCGCCTGGTCGGCCCCGATCGTGCCGCGGTAGCGCACGCCGCCCGCCGCCCCCGCCACCGTGCCCAGTTCGCCCTGGCCGAAGCGCTCGAGCGCTCCCTTGAGCATCTCGATGTCCTCGCTCACGGTGGATTTGGCCGCGCCGAACAGCGCGCAAAACTCGCTCAGCGTGTGGATGCGGCCCGGCGTCTCGCACAGCGTGCGCAGCATGACCCCCAGCCTCTCGTTGCGTTTGATCCGTTCCATGCCCGTCCCCCAGTTTCCGAATATTTAATCATTTCTGTTCATTATAATTCGCCTCTGTTTGGTTTTCCATCTTGAGCAAACATTTAACACCGCGAGGCGGCGGGCTTTAGTATAATGTCATTGGCTTTCTTAAGAAACGGCTGATGAGGGGGCATGCGGCATGGGCGCGCACATTCGGGACTTTGTGGGCAAGAAGGTGGCCTTCGTGGGCATCGGCGGTTGCTCGATGTCGGGCTTGGCGCAGCTGATGCGCAGCCTCGGGTACGCCGTGTCGGGCAGCGACCGCGACCGCTCGCACAAGACCGACGCGCTGATCGCCTCCGGCATCCCGGTCGCGATCGGGCACGACGCGCGCAATGTCGAAGGCGCCGACCTCTTGGTTTACACCGCCGCCGTCTCCGAGGCCAACCCCGAGCGGCGGGCGGCCGCGCGCCTCGGCATCCCCGAGATCGAGCGGGCGGCGCTGCTCGGCCAGCTGATGGAGGGGTATGAAGCATCCATCGGCATCAGCGGCACCCACGGCAAGACCACCGCCACCGCGATGCTTTCGCAGGTGCTGATGGAGTGCGGCGCCCGACCTACGGTGCATATCGGCGGCGAGCTCGACGCGCTGGGCGGTTCTACCCTCCTGGGCAGCCGCGATGTATTCGTGGCCGAGGCCTGCGAATTCGCCGGCAGTTTCTTAAAATTGAAGCCGACGATCGCGGTCATCACCAACATCGACGAGGATCACCTCGACTTCTACAAGGACATCGACGACATCGAGCGGGCGTTCCACGCCTTCGCGGCGCTGACGCCCGAGGAAGGCGGCGTGTGCGTGGGCTGGGGCGACGACGCGCGCGTGCGGCGCGTGCTTGAACAATCGAACCGCCGCACCCGCTCCTACGGCCTCGGATCGCACAACGAGCTGACGGCCGACCCGGTGTCCTACGACGAGCTGGGCCGCGCCCGCTTCACCGCGCGGCTGTTCGGCCATCCGTTGTGCGAGGTGGAGCTTAGTGTGCCCGGCGAGCACAACCTGCTGGACGCGCTGGCCGCGATCGCGGTAGCCGAGCTCTTGCAGCTGCCCATGCAGCGGGTGGCCGAGAGCCTCGCTCGCTTCAAGGGCGCGCATCGGCGCTTTGACTTGACGAGCGTGACCGACGGGGTGCGCGTCTACCAGGACTACGGACACAATCCCGCGGAGATCAAGAACGCGCTGCGCGTGGCCAAACTCCAGCCTCACGAGACGCTCTGGGCGGTGTGGCAGCCCCACACCTACTCGCGCACCAAGAAGCTGTTCGACCAATTCCTCGGCACCTTCGGCGACGCCGACCGGCTGCTGATTACCGACATCTGCGCCGCGCGCGAGGCAGACCCGGGCGATATCTCGAGCGAGATGCTGATTGAGCCGCTGCGCGCGCGGGGCGTGGACGCGCACCTGACGCCCAGCTTCGACGACACGGAGCATTTCCTGCGCGCCAACTGGCATCCGGGCGACCTGGTAATCACGCTGGGCTGCGGCGACATCGACAGGCTCAACGACCAGATCAAGGAGCACGGGGACTCTTCTACCAATCGAGACCAGTAATGCGTTCATCAGGCGGCGCCTTTTCATCCTCGCGCCGCCTGATGGACGTAGGAATGGTCTCGATTGGTATCAATCCCGCGCGCTCCCGATCAAATACTGAAAGTACATTTGCCGAATGCGCGCCTGCTCGTTCTTGCGGATGTAGACGACGGCGCCGTTGTTCAGCACGAAGTCCCCGTTCACGCGCGCGACATGGTCGAAGTTGGCGATGTAGCCGCGGTGACAGCGGCAAAACGGCGGGCTCTTAAGCATCAGCGCCAGCTGGTCGATGGAGATGCGCGCGCAGAGCACCTCCTTGCTCGTATGGATGCGGCACAGCTTGTTTTCGGCCTCGATGTACAGAATGTCCGCGAGCGCAATGTCCAGCGGCCTTCGGTCGACCATCAGCGTAATGTGCTCGGCGGGGCGCGCGGTCAGCTCTCCCCTCGCCCACACCTCGGCCAAATCGGCCTCAGAAACCGGCTTCATCAGGTAGTGCACCGCGCGCACCCGGTAGCTCTCCAGCGCAAATTCCGGGCTGAACGTGGTGAAAACAATGCTTAGGCGCTCGTCCTCCCGGCGCAGCGCCCGCGCGGTCTCGATCCCGTTCACGCCGCCCAGGTACATGTCGAGAAACACCCAGTCGAATCGCCCCGGGCGGAACGCCTCGATCAGCGCCTCGCCCGACAGAAACCTATGGATGGCGCACGCCTGCCCCCGCGCCGCAAGGCTGCCTTCGATCAGCCCCGCGAGGCGCTCCATGTCTTGCGCCTGATCCTCGCAGATCGCAATGGCCGTCGGATTCAATTCGAATACCGCCTTCCCACGCCGTAAAAATTTTATTCTATCTATTCTCCCGCGGTTGTCAAGGGGCGTTCGCGGCGCGCGAACCGCGCTTCCCAGGGTCACCGCGCGGGTGATATAATTGACGGAGGTTTACCGGATTTTGGTAACCAATCACGTAAGGAGGATCTCCCCCATGAAAAAACTGTCTTCGCTCTCTCTGGCCCTTGTGCTGATCTTCGGCCTCGCCGCAACGGCGTCCGCTTCACCGTTCTACCTCGAAAGCGCCGGCGTCACGATCGAAGTGCCCGAAGGCATGCAGGCCGAAGACATCTCGGACGACAATGTCGCCGCGCTGGGCATTTCCGTGGACGGCGACGACAACCTTAAATACGTCTACTCGCTGGCCTATATCGAGGCGTTCGAGGGCAAGTGGATCGAGGATCTGACCGATGAGGAAGGCCAGCAGTTGATCCAGGGTGTCATGAACTCGGTGACCGACCCTCAATTCGATACGGCCGAAACAGACAGTTACAAGCTGCTGCTCGTGGGCTCGGGCGACGGCACCCAACTGCACTACATGTCGCTGCTGAACGGCTGGTTCTGCGACGTGGCCGCGGTACGGGTGAACGGCACGCTGACCGAAGAGGACATCAAGGCAGCCGCGGCGATGCTGCAAAGCATCCAGTTCGACGCCGACACCGAGGGATGAGGCCGAAGGCGCAGCCGAATCCATGCGCATCACGGCTGCGCATTCAAACCGATGCCCGCGCGCGATGAACTCGAAACCGCGCTCGCGGGATTGGATCGCGTCGTCCTGTTCGCGCCATCCGCCGCCGAAATCGTTGTATACGACGGCCAGGCATCCCTCGCGCTCATCCGCCCTGACGCGGATGGGCGCGTTTGTCTTCGCACAGCGCAAGCTCCGCCGCGTCGGGCGGCGCGGCCGGCTTGCCGCAGGCTGTGCCGCGCCGCCCTCCAACCCGAGGCCCCTTGCCCGAGATGCGTACCTTCAGTATACCAGCGGCCTTGCCCCGACGCAAGCCAAAGGTTTCCAATTCCGGGCTGTATGAGCGTATATTTAACGTGGATAATTTGTGGAAAACCGACCGGAATTTGTGCCGAAAATGAAATCAGATGAATAATAAATCGAAGATATCGCCATAAAGTCGCCCACAAGCAGGATTTTTGCGGAGTTATGGCGAATAAATATGGATTTAAAGGTGTATATATGGATATACACGCCCTTCCACGGACGACCTTGCGGGGAAAGGAAGCTAGGTATGGGATTCTTTAAGCTTAAGAAAACACGCAGTCGGGTGCATCCCACCCAGCGCTATCCGCGGTACGCGGCGATCGCTCTGCTGGTCGCGCTGACCGGCGCGCTCATCGTCGTGGGCGTGCTCAAGGGCCGCGCGCAAGGGCGGTTGGCGTTCGGGCGGCAGCAACTGGCCACACAAATTCAATCAAACCTCGGCCAGGCGACGCGCACGTTCGAGAAAATGAGCCTGCCCGGCGCCAATGTGCAGGGCGATATCCTGCCGGCGATGAAGCTGCACCTGTTCGCCGCCGGCGAGCTCAACAAGGTCATGGTCGAGACCTACGGGCCGCAAAGCTCGATGATCGATCAGGATATCTTCGGCCAGATCGACCTGGCCATCGCGCAAATCGCGCGCAACATCGCCGAGGGCACGTCGCCCCGCCTGGCGCAGGACACGTTGAGCAGCTATATGACTCAGATGGAGACCGACCTGAACGCGCGGTTCGCCGGCAGCGATCTGCTGATGTCGCGCGGCAGCCTCAAGTGAAGCCGCGCAGCGGCCTCGTGCTGGCCGCGCTGATCGCGCTCATGGCGCTGGCCGCGCTGGGCTTTACGCGGCGGCCTCCCCGCATGGTCTACGCGCGCGGCGCGCATGCGTCCGGAGGCGTGGTGCGCCGGGACGGGCGCGCGCTGATCGACTTAAACGCAGCCGACGAGGCGCTGCTCACGGCGCTTCCAGGCATCGGCGAGGCGCTGGCGGGGCGTATCACGGCATATCGCGCGGCCCACGGCCGCTTCAATTCGCCCGAGGATCTGCTGAACATTCCGGGCATCGGGCCGGGCAAGCTGACCGCGATCCGCGAACGCGTCGTTGCGCCGTAATAAGGACGACAATCCACGACAACAAAGGACATGCGCAGCCATTTCACACGGAGCCGTAGGCATGCTATGATAGCATCACGATAGGATGGGAGGAACGGCTCCATGCGCTATGGTTTCTTTGACGCGGCCAACCGCGAATACGCCGTCGATCGGGTCGATGTGCCCGTTTCCTGGACCAACTACCTGGGCACACAGCGGATGGGAGCGGTCGTCAACCACACGGCGGGCGGCTACGCCTGGCTGAACTCGCCCCAGTATCACCGGATCACCCGCTTCCGCCCCAACGGCGTGCCGCTCGACCGGCCCGGCTACTACCTTTACCTGCGCGACGAGGCGGACGGCGATTTTTGGTCGGTCTCGTGGCAGCCGGTCGGCAAGCCGCTCGATCAGGCGCGCTACGGATGCCGCCACGGGCTGAGCTATTCCACCTACACCTGCGCATACAAAGATATATCGGCCAGCCAGACGCTGTTCATCCCGCGGGACGACGACGTGCTGCTGTGGGACGTGCGCGTCAGCAACGACGGCGACGCGCCGCGCTCCTTGAGCGCCTTCGGCTACCTGGAATTTTCGTTCCACCACATCGATATGGACAACCAGAACTTTCAGATGAGCCTGTACGCCGCCGGGTCCTCCTATGTGGACGGAGCGGTCGAGTACGAGCTGCACTACGAGCCAAACAGCCGCCAGTTCTTCACCGCCAATTTTACGCCCGACGGCTACGACTGCCTGCGCGACGCCTTCATCGGCGTCTACGGGAGCGAGTCGAACCCGCGCGCGGTGGCGGAAGGCCGCATGAGCAACAGCTTCGAAAAGTGCGGCAACCACTGCGGCGCGCTGCAAAAGAAATTCACGCTCCAGCCGGGCGGGGAGGTTCGGCTGATCTTCCTGCTGGGCCAGGGCGACGCCAAGGCCGCGCGCGCGGCGCGGGAACGGTACCCCTTTGAGGCGGTCGACCGGGCCTTCGCGGCGCTTAAAGATCACTGGGCCGGCAAGCTCGACCGCTTGCAGGTGGACACGCCGAGCGAGAACATGAACCACAGCCTCAACCTGTGGAACCTGTACCAGGCCGAGGTGAACGTCACCTTCTCGCGCTTCGCCTCGTTCATCGAGGTCGGCGGGCGCACCGGCCTGGGCTACCGCGACACCGCGCAGGACGCCATGTGCGTACCCCACTCGAACCCCGGCATGTGCCTGACGCGCATCCGCCAGCTGCTGCGCGGGCAGGTCAGCCGGGGCTACGGGCTGCACCTGTTCGACCCGGCCTGGTTCGAGGAAAAGGAAACGCCGCCGTTCAAGTCTCCCACCGTGGTGCCGACGCCCGATAAGTCCGAGCTGATTCACGGCCTCAAGGACGTGTGCGCCGACGACGCGTTGTGGCTGATCCCGGCAATCTGCGAATACCTGAAAGAAACCGGCGACATGGCCTTCCTCAATGAGGTAATCCCCTACGCCGACGAAGGCGAGGCCACGGTGTACGGTCACATGAAGCAGATCCTGGAATTTTCGTGGGCGCAGCGCGGCGCGAACGGCGTGTGCAAGGGCCTGCGCGCCGACTGGAACGACTGCCTGAACCTGGGCGGCGGCGAGAGCGCGATGGTATCCGCGCTGTATGTGTGGGCGGGCGAGCACTTCCTCGCGCTCGCGGAGCGGCTGGGCAAGCCGGACGACGTCGCGCTATACGGCGAGCGCCACCGTGAAATGAAGCGCGTCTGCCAGACCGTGCTCTGGGACGGGCGCTGGTTCCTGCGCGGCTTCACCGGCGACGGGCGCAAGATCGGCTCCGACGAATGCGCCGAGGGCAAGGTGCACCTGGAGTCGAACGCCTGGGCCGTGGTGTCGGGCGCGGCGACCGAGGCGCAGGGCCGCTTGGCGATGGACGCGGTGGACGAATACCTGTACACCCCGTTCGGGCTGATGCTCAACGCGCCCTGCTTTAAGACGGTCGACGACGCGATCGGCTTCGTGACGCGGGTCTACCCCGGCGTCAAGGAAAACGGCGCGATCTTCAGCCACTCGAACCCCTGGGCCTGGGTGGCCGAGTGCCGGCTCGGGCGCGGCACGCGCGCGATGAAGTTCTACGACGCCTTGCTTCCCGCGGGTCAAAATGATATGATCGAGCTGCGCCAGAGCGAGCCCTACAGCTACTGCCAGTTCATCATGGGCGAGGCGCACACGGCGCACGGCCGCGCGCGCCACCCCTGGATGACCGGCTCCGCCGGCTGGGCCTACTACGCCGCCACGCGCTACATGCTGGGCGTGCGCCCGGACTACGATTCCCTCACGATCGACCCCTGTATCCCCGCCGACTGGGACGGGTTCAAGCTGCGGCGCGTCTGGCGCGGCGCGGTCTACGAGATCGAGGTGGTCAACCCGGGGCATGTCGAGAAGGGCGTGACGGCGGTCGAGGTGGACGGCGAAAGCGTGCGGCGCATCCCCTGCTTCCCCGAAAGTACGCGCCATCGAGTGAAGATCACGATGGGCTAGGTAAGCGCTGATTAAAGCGCGCGTGCGGCGGCGAGGTGGTTTTTCGTTCCGGTGTGCCTGCAAAAACCGCGGGACTAGCAGCGCTAATTCAAGTGTTTTTGCAGGCGCACCGGGGCGGAAAAGCATCCGTCTCCGCGCGTGGGATTTGATCAGCGGTTACCTAGGTAAGCGCTGATTAAAGCACGCGTGCGATGGCGAGGGGAATTTTTGCCGGATTGGGCTTGCAAAATCCGAAGGCGTAGCAGCGCTACGTCGAGGATTCTGCGGGCCTGAGCTGGCGAAAATGCAACCGCCCCCGCGCGTGGGATTTGATCAGCGGTTACCTAGGGCGATGTACTCCTCCATCTCCTTTACAACATACAGGAGGCCAATATGATTGCATTCGGGACCGGCGGCTGGCGCGCCTTGATTGGCGAGGGTTTTACCAAGCAGAACGTGCGGCGCGTGGCGCAGGCGCTGGCGCGACGCATGATCGACGAACAGGTCGACCAGCGCGGTATCGTGGTGGGTTACGACCGGCGCTTCCTGTCGCGGCAGGCCGCGGAGTGGGCCAGCGAGGTGATGGCGGCCTCAAACATCCCGGTGAAGTTCATCGGCCACGACGCGCCGACCCCGCTCATTATGTACACCGTGCGCCGGGCCGGGCTGCCCTACGGCATGATGGTCACGGCGAGCCACAACCCCGCGCTCTACAACGGCATCAAGCTGTTCACCTTGGGCGGGCGCGACGCCGACACCTCGATCACTTCTCCCCTGTCGGACGAGTGCAACGCAATCGCGCCCGAGGACATCTCTTCGATCCCGTTCGATAAGGCGCTCGAGAGCGGCGCGGTCGAGGCGATCAACCCGCAAAACCAGTACCTCGACGACATCCTCGCCTCAATCGACGTGCGCAAGATCCGCGAACGAGCGCTCAAGGTCGTGCTCGATCCGATGTACGGGGTAAGCCGCATGCCGGTTTTGACCATCCTGTGCACGGCGCGCTGCGAGGTGGACGTGATCCATGAGCAGCACGACGCGCTCTTCGGCGGGCGTATGCCCGCGCCCAGCATGGAGACGCTGAACGCGCTGCGCACCGCGGTGGTGGAGAAGCACGCCGACCTCGGCCTTGCGACCGATGGCGACGCCGACCGGCTGGGCGTGGTGGACGAGACGGGCGCCTTCATCCCGTTCAACCAGGTGCTGGCGCTTTTGTACTATTACCTGCTCAAGTTCAAGGGCCAGCGCGGGCCGGTGGTGCGCAACCTCGTGACCACGCACCTGCTGGACAAGGTGGCCGAGGCCGAAGGCGAGCGCTGCTACGAGGTGCCCGTCGGCTTCAAGCACATATCCTCCGGCATGAAGCAATACGACGCGCTGCTGGGCGGCGAATCGTCGGGCGGGCTGACCGTGCGCGGCTACATATCGGGCAAGGATGCGGTATACGCCGCCTCGCTGATGGTGGAGATGCTGGCCGTGACCGGGATGAAGATGAGCGACCTCACGCGTCAGCTCGAGCGCGAGTACGGCAAGTACGAGATGGTCGAACACGACTTCGCGTTCGACGCGTCCGAGAAGGATCATCTGATGGCGCGGCTGATGGTGGAGAAGCAGCTGCCCGACTTCGGCCGGCCCGTCGTCAGGACCGACTACTTCGACGGCTGCAAGGTGCGCTTTGAGGACGGCTGGGTCAGCGCGCGCTTCAGCGGCACCGAGCCGATGCTGCGCGTGTTCAGCGAGATGCCCGACCGGCGTCAGGCCGGCGAGATGTGCCGCTTGATGGCGGACTTCCTGGGGATCGAGTGACACGAGTCCATTGGGGCCACGGAGCCGCCTGCCTGGGGCCTGCGGGGGCGCACCCGATCGCGCCCCCGGTACATGCCCGCGGGCACGTTGCACGGAAGGGCCCGGCTCTCCCAAACCTACCTGCCGGGGGCTGGAAACGGTGGGCCTCTGAAGGAGGGAATAACCTTGCGGCGCATATGGGCTTCGCTGTCTTCGCTGCGCGTGCAGATCGTGCTGATCGTGCTGATTGCCTGGCTCGCGCCCACGCTGGTACTGGGCATCAGCATCCCGTCGGTGTACTTTCCGGCGCTGCGCGAGAAGACCGAGGCGGCGCTGGCCACCCGTGCCGAGCACCTGGCGCTTGGCGTTCGGGATACGGTGAACCGGCTGATAACCCAGGCCAAGGACGCCACCTACGACGGCGACCTGACTCAGGCGTTTTCGCGCTATCAGACGGGCGGCAACTACCAGGCGTTCTACAAGGTCGCGCTCAACTACCTGGAGCGCCGGTACGCGCGCAACCCCTATGTGCGCTACGCGGCGTTCTTCCCGGTCAAGTGGCCCGAGCAGTTCCTGTTCACCAAGAACGGCTATCCGCGCGCGATGTTCTTCCAGGCCCAGACTCAGCCCGCGATCCGGCAACTGGGCGAGACGCTCGATACCGCCTGCCGGTTCGCCTACCGCGACGGCGGGCTGTTCCTAGTTCGGAACCTGCACGACAGCCGACTCGAGCGCTTTGGCATGCTGATCCTGAGCATCGACGAGGAGCGGCTGCTCGCGCCGCTGATGGACGGCGCGGACGAATGGGGCGCGCAGGCCGCGGTGCGGCTGGACGAGTACGAGTCGCGGCCGGGCATCG
The DNA here is from genome assembly GCF_051162045.1 of Anaerozeibacter quisquiliarum. Classification (NCBI taxonomy): domain Bacteria; kingdom Bacillati; phylum Bacillota; class Clostridia; order Eubacteriales; family Anaerozeibacteraceae; genus Anaerozeibacter; species Anaerozeibacter quisquiliarum. The sequence goes on along the minus strand of NZ_JBISDI010000047.1, from coordinate 7,129 downwards.
GCTGGGACGCGCTGTCCCCGGGGCTCAGCCACCAAAACGGCGACCTCGACTATGTCGTCGGCGCACAGACCCGCGACTACATCTTGTCGGTGCTGGTGCGCCAGCCCAAGGCGCTGCTGTACAAGGGCCTCGACTGGTTCATGCGCGCGCTGACGGTGCTGTTGCTGTCGCTCGTACCGGTGTGCGCGCTGGTGCTGCTCTACGTGCATCGGCGCGTGGTCCGTCCGATCACGCTGCTCAGCGAGGCGACCGCCCGGATCGAGCGGGGCGAGCTGGGCATCACGGTGCCGATGCGCGGCACGGACGAATTGGGCCAATTGGGCAACGCGTTCAGCGCGATGTCGCTTAAGCTCGCACACCTGGTCGACACCGTCTATAAAGAGGAGATCGCGCTGCGCGACGCGCAGATTTCGGCCATGCAGTCGCGCATCAACCCCCACTTCCTGAACAATGCGCTGGAGTTGATTAACTGGCAGGCGCGCATGGACGGCGAGAACGCCATCTGCGCCATGGTGGATGCGCTGAGCGTGCTGATGAACGCCGCGCTCGACCGGAGCGAGAAGCGCATGGTCAAGCTGCGCGAGGAGCTGTCGATCGCCGACGCTTACTTCTACTTCCTCTCGCAGCGCTTCGGCGACCGCGTCGCGCTGGCAAAGCAGGTGGACGAGGCGCTGCTCGAGACGCCCATTCCGCGCCTCGTGATCCAGACGCTGCTCGAAAACGCCGCGGAACACGGCATCGCGCCGGCGGGCGGCGGGCGCATCGAGCTGAACGCGCGACGCGAGGGCGGCGAACTCGTACTCGAGGCGGTCAACGACGGCAAGCGCCCCGCGCCCGACACGCTCGAGGCGGTCGCGCGGATGATCGAGGAGGGCAATGCCGGGCCGGGCGGGCACGTCGGCCTCGCCAACGTCAGAGAGCGCCTGCAGCTGATCTACATGGGCCGCGCGAGCGTCCGGCTGTACCTGAACGAGGCGGGCGACACCGTCGCGGAGATACGGTTGCCGATCGAGTGTGATTTTTAACACAAATCGCTTGACATTCCGCCTCTTCTTCGCTATTATGATATCACGTTAGCACAGTAAAGCAAATGCGAAGGGATGGGTCAAGTCATGAAGCGGATTTTTGTTTTGGTGTTGGTCATGCTGCTGGCGCTGGGTGCGACCGCGATGGCGAAGGACGGGTCGGTCGAGGCCATCAAGGAGAAGGGCACGTTGGTCATGGGCCTGGACGACAGCTTCCCGCCGATGGGTTACCGCGACGAGAACAACGAGATCGTGGGCTACGACGTGGACCTGGCGAAGGAAGTGTGCGCGCGGCTGGGCGTGGAACTGAAGCTGCAGCCGATCGAATGGGCGGCCAAGGAGCTGGAACTTTCGAGCGGCAACATCGACTGCATCTGGAACGGCATGTCGATCACGCCGGCGCGTGAGGAATCGATGGCGATGAGTTTCCCCTACCTCAACAATGAAATCCTGTTGTACGCCAAGGCGGACAGCGGCATCGGGTCGATCGCCGACATGGCGGGCAAGAAGATCGCGGTGCAGTCGGGCTCGTTCGCCGAGGAAGTGCTGGATACGTTTGAGCAGTACGCCGAGCTGCGCGCATCGGTTAATGAGACGCTGCGCTACGACGAGTACCTGACCGCGCTGATGGATCTGCAGGCGGGCGGCGTGGACGCGGTGCTGATCGATAAGGTGGTGGCCGAGTTCCGCATCAAGGGCCTGGGCGACGAGTCGATCGTGCCTGTCGCCTCGCTTGCGGACGACAACTTCGGCGTGGGCTTCCGCAAGGGCGACGTTGCGCTGCGCGACGAGGTGCAGAACCTGCTCGTGGCTATGGCCAAGGACGGCACGGCGGCGAAGATTTCGACCGAGTGGTTCGGCGCCGACATCTCGACGATTCCGGCTGAGTAAGAGGGCGGCCTCCCCCGATTCCCCATACCCCTCCGAGGAGGGGTATGGGGAATCGGTTGCCTCTATATATGCACATTCCTGCTTGACAGGGCACATGGTTCATGCTATAATTTATCCAATTAGCGTGATAAAGTAAACCTTGAAGGGAAGCGCCATGACAATCCAATTCTTTGGCGATCCGCAAAAGCTGCTCAAGCTGTCGGGGCTGCTGCTCGAAGGCATGGCCACCACACTCAACATCTTCGTGCTGACGCTGCTGCTGTCGATCCCGCTGGGCCTGCTGGTGGCCATCGGGCGCATGTCGCGGCGCCGGTATGTTTCAGGGCCGCTGTCGCTCTACATCTACATCATGCGCGGCACACCGCTGATGCTGCAGGTGCTGTTCATCTATTTCTGGTTGGCACAGGCGCTCAGGATGGATCGGTTGCCGGCGGTAATCTTCGCGTTTACGATCAACTACGCGGCTTATTTCGCGGAAATCTTCCGCTCGGGCATACAATCGATCCCGGCGGGCCAGCGCGAGGCCGGGCAGGTGCTAGGCTATACGCGCGCGCAGGTGTTCTTCCGCATCGTGCTGCCGCAGGTGTTCAAGCGGGTGTTGCTGCCGGTGACCAACGAGGTTATCACGCTGGTCAAGGACACGGCGCTGGCCTCGACGGTGGCGGTGATGGAATTGATGAGCGTGGCCAAGAAGCAGGTGTCGAGCGCCTCGTCGATCGAGCCCTACCTGCTGGCGGCGGTGTTCTACCTGATCTTCAACGGTCTGGCCGAACAGCTGTGCAAATACTTCGAGCGCAGGCTCGATTACTATAGATAGGGGGCGCGCCATGCTGACGGCAACGGATATTTACAAGGGTTTCGACGGGCAGGGCGTGCTCGACGGCATATCGCTCACGGTCGGGCGCGGCGAGGTGGTGGCGCTGATCGGGCCCTCGGGCTCGGGCAAGAGCACCTTCCTGCGCTGCGTGAATCGACTCGAGTCTGTGGACGCCGGCGAGATTGCGCTCGACGGCGAGCAGATGTGCCGGATGGAAAACGGCCGGCTATGCTACGCAAGCGAGGCGCAGCTGCGCAATCTGACGCTCAAGATGGGCATGGTGTTCCAGTCGTTCAATCTGTTCCCGCACATGTCGGTTCTGCGCAACCTGATCGACGCGCCGATGGCGGTCAAGAAGGTGAAGCGATCGGCCGCCGAGGCCCGCGCGCGGGCGCTGCTCGACAAGGTGGGACTCAAGGACAAGGCCGATGCCTACCCCTATCAATTGTCGGGCGGCCAGGCGCAGCGGGTGGCGATCGCGCGGGCGCTGGCGATGGAGCCGCAAATCCTGTGCTTCGACGAGCCGACCAGCGCGCTCGACCCGGAGCTGACGCAGGAGGTGCTCGCGGTGATGCGGGGCCTGGCGCAGGAGAAGATGACGATGGTCGTCGTCACCCACGAGATGAGCTTCGCCCGCGACGTGGCCGACCGCGTAGTCTTCATGGAGAATGGGAAGATCGTCGAGCAAGGCCCGAGCGCGCAGCTGTTTCATTCCATAAATCCCCGCACCCGCAAGTTCCTGGGAAACGGGGTCTAGGTAAGCGCCGATCAAATCCCACGCGCGGTGGCGGCTGCCTTTGCGCCATCTTGCGCCTGCAAAATCCTCGACGTAGCGCCGCTACGCCTTCGGATTTTGCAAGCGCAATCTGACGAAAATTCAGCGCGCCACCGCACGCGTGCTTTAATCAGCGCTTACCTAGCGCGAACGCTACATCTTGAACCTTCTGACCTCATCGCGCAGCGAGGCGGCCTGCGCGGACATCTCCTCGCTGGTGGCGGAGTTCTCCTCGGCGGTGGCGGCGTTGGCTTGCACGATGGAGGAGATCTGGGCAAGGCCCTGCTTGATCTCATGGATCGCGCTTTCCTGTTGGGCGCTGCCCTGCTCGATCTGACTGAAGTTATCGACGACCTGCGCGGTGATTGCCGTGCCCTTGGTCACCGTGGCGGCGGAGCTTTGAATCAGCGTCGCCGTCTGCTTGGCGGCTTCGCCCGATTTCGCGGCCAGGCTGCGCACCTCGCCCGCCACCACCGCAAAGCCCTTCCCGGCCTCGCCCGCGCGCGCCGCTTCTATCGCGGCATTGAGCGCGAGGATATTGGTCTGGAACGCGATGTCCTCGATCACCTTGGCGATGCCCGCCACCTGCCGGAAGACGGTATCGATATCCGTCATCGACCGCTGGAGCTGCTCGATGTGCCTTCCGTCGGCGGCCTCTCCCCCCTTCGCCGAGCCGCGCACGATGGCCGCGTTCATCGTCGCCTGCTCCGCGATCTTTTCCACGGAGGCGGTGAGTTCCTCAATGGAAGCGGCCTGCTCGGTGGAACCGGACGCCAGCGCCTGCGCCCCGCTGGACACCTGATCGGAACCGGTGCTGACCTGTTCCGCCGCTTGATGGATCTTTATCAGCGTGGCGCTCAGACCGTCGACCAGGGTCTCCAGATTGTCCTTCAGTTTTTCAAATTGGCCCACATATTCTTTTTTAAGGGATACCTTCAGATTGCCTTGCGCGATATTCGACAGGGCTTCGGATATCTCATCGATATAGCCCTGATAATCCGTCAGGCGCACCAAGGTCAGGTTAAACGCCTGCGCGAGCCGTCCCACCTCATCCTTTGATTTTACCGACAGCGTGACATCAAACCGCCCCTTCGCCATCTCCTGCGCGGCGACCGTTACCTTTTTGATGGGCCTCGCTATACCGACGCTGACAAGATACGTAATCAACGCGCCGACTGCCACCGCTATGCCCGCGATGGTAATCAGGGTGTTTTGCAGCAGCCTTGCGCTGGTCAGAATATCGTCCCGCTCAGCGGCGAATGCGACAACCCAGGGTGTGCCTTCAACGGGCGCATATCCGACAATTTTCGCAACCCCTTTGTAGGTGTATTCCCCAATGCCCATGCTGCGGGAAATCATTTTTCGCGTAAGCTCCCCCAACTCGCGCAAGGATTCATCGGCCTTCATATTCTCAATGTTGTTGTCCTGCGCCAAGACCAGGTCGGTGTTTTTGTGTCCGACCGTCACCCCCTTATCATTGACTACAAAGGCGGAGCCCGTCTGCTTATAGCTTACCTCGCATACGATCTCACTGAGCGTATTGCCGTCCCTTCTGCCGTAGATAACGCCCACGATCTCGCCTTGCTGATAAACCGGCGCGGCGAAAATCATGACGAGCTGGTTGGTGGCGCTGCTCACGATGACGTCCGAAACGGCTGCCTGACCCTTGAGCGCAGTCTGAAAATACTCACGGGAAGCGATGTTGGTGGTTTCATGTTTGGAATTGAAAACCGTCGCGTTTCCTTCTTTGTCGGCAAAGGCGAACGCCAAATACCCCGTCTTTTGGGCCTCCGCCTCAAAAAAGGCGGTTTTCTGCTCAAACGTCAAATCCGGATCCAAAAGTATGGGGTTCTTTGCCAGCGCGGAGATATAGTCCAGGCGCCCCTCCACCCTCGCCTTGATATACTTCGCCTCTTGACGTGCCATATCCAACAAATGGTCACGCGCCTCTTGAAGCAACTGGCCGGTAACCGCTGTGATTGCCACCCCGCCCACGCTGGCGCTCACGGCGAAAATGATCGCGCCGAATATCATCAGTAACTTAAACTTAACCGATCTCATGTCACACACTTCCCATTTCCTTATGATTTAACACAAATTTTTTTATGTATATCATACACGAAAACGCAATCCTGTCAAGCAATTTGCGGGTAAATTTCATAGAATGATTTGTTCGAAAAACCTTGACAGCGTATCCGCCGTCCGGTATAATGAACATTGTTCACTTTAGGAGGTAACCCATGAACAACGCTGCGACATCCAGGGGGGCCCTATTGGAGGTTGCCTTATGTTTGGCGGCAAAAGACGGCCTCGATTCCCTCAATATTCGCAATATCGCCAAACATGGAAATATCTCTGTGGGATGCGTCTACAACTACTTTCCGTCCAAGGCAAACCTGATTGCCGAGACGGTCGCGAAGATCTGGGAGGACATCTTTCATCCCTCGAAACAGTGCGGACGGCCGCAAGGCTTCCAGGCATGCGTTCGCTGGATCTTTGATAGCATCCGAAACGGTTCAAAACGATACCCATCCTTCTTCATCATGCACGGGATGAGCTTCGCGGGCAGCGAAATCGATGAGGGGCGGGCGGTCATGAACCGTTACTTTGAGCATGCGCGGCTCGGGTTGTCGCGTGCTCTCGAGGAGGACGGAGGGGTTCGGGGGGATGTGTTCTCCGACGGTTTCACAAAGAACGATTTCATCAGCTTCATATTCGACAATCTGGTCATGTTGGCCGTGAAACAAGCCCCATCCTGCGATTTCTTGCTAGGCCTGATTGAGAAAGCGATCTACTGAAATTGCCCACGCCTTTTGGGGGAGCCCTTATGGAATCAAAAGTGAAGGGCGTTCCCGCTTAGAGGAAAAACCCTGCCTGTTTGGCTTGATTGAATGGCACGTAGAAAGGAAGGTCCAACCATGCAAGCTTTCATGGAAACTATCTTTGACATCGTTTATCTATCAACGGTCATTTTAATCGGAATCGCGATGATCCGAAGAGGAAGCAAGGCCAAGCAGTACCTTCTGTTCGGAATCATGGCGGTGACTCTTGGGGCGGGCGACGCGTTCCACCTCGTTCCCCGTGCCTTCGCGCTGTGCACGACGGGCCTGGAGAACTTTACTGCGGCGCTGGGCATCGGCAAACTGGTCACATCGATTACCATGACGCTCTTTTACGTGCTTTTGTATTACGTCTGGCGGCTGCGGTACAAAGTACAGGGGAAGCCAGGTTTGACAGCAGCCGTATACGGACTGGCGGCGATCCGGATACTTCTGTGTGCCTTCCCGCAGAACGCATGGACCAGCGCGAACGCGCCGCTTAGTTGGGCGATTTACCGGAACATCCCGTTTGCCGCGCTGGGTATCCTTATAATCATGCTGTTCTATCGCAGCGCCATGGAACAAGATGACCACGCTTTCCGGCACATGTGGCTGACCATTGTGCTCAGCTTCGCGTTCTACATCCCGGTCGTGCTGTTCGCGGATACAATCCCCTGGACTGGCGCCCTGATGATCCCGAAGACCTGCGCCTACGTCTGGACAGTTCTAATCGGGTATTTCGACATGAGGAAGCGCTTGAGCGAAAAAAGGGCTCTAAACTATTCGTAGGGGTAAAGCCAGA
>NZ_JBISDI010000046.1:0-28337 GCF_051162045.1 Anaerozeibacter quisquiliarum | reverse complement strand
GCTTGGTATTGGTCGTCAAAACAAGCGGCAAGTTGCTCCTCAAAGTCGTCGGGAAGCTCTTGCTGGCAGTAAGGACATCTGCCATCGGTGTCGGCGAAATGCTCATGGCCTTGGCGAACCCAGTCCGTGGCGTTCAGGGCTTTGATAAATCCGGCAAACGGCGTATCGCCACTATTGGTTATTGGCTTGGCGAGAAGATCATTTCCGTTGGAGCCTTGAAGCTTCGTGACTCTGCCCAGCGGTTGGAACTTCTCGTATATACGGGCGTTCGGGTCAAACGCCGTTTCATAAAGGGTTCGCAGTTCGCCGACATCGTGATGGGTCGGGTTGCTTACCTGCAGGACCTTTTCGGCAAACTTCGCCTTTGTCTTAAATCCCACAATGGCGGCATCAAACCCGTCACGGAGGGCTTTGCCCTTAGTCCAACAGGTATCTTGGAAGCTGGCAAGGAGTCTGTCGCGCTCGGCTTCCTTGCGTTCCTTTGCCGTGTTGTTTTCGCCGTTCTGCCGCTCTTGGTCGGCGCGCTGGGCAGACTTCTCGGCGACATCATTTTGAATTTTGATGTTTTGCTCGCCGACTGTGAATACACCCTTCAGCTTGCCATAGTCCTGAAAATTGGCGGCAACGAACGCCTGATTATAAACCAAGACGCTGTAGTCAGCGGCAGATTTACCGGCCTGCCAAGAGAGGCCGTTCCCAGCGAGAATTTCGGTCGATATTGTTGTTTTGCCCGTGCCGTTATTCCCGTAAAAGAAGTTAATAAACGTTGGGTCGATGGCCACATTGTGGAATGTGGCGGCATTGAGGGTAATGTGCTCAATCGCAGAAGACATTTTAGAACTCATCTTCACCGACTCCTGTCTGCTTTGGCGGGGCTATGCCGCGAGGCTTCACCGCCCTTAATTCTTCTTCATCATCTGCGAGGGTTGGTAGTGCGATTATTTCCTTGCCGGCTATACCCTGGAGGTCGCCGCTCATTCCGTAAAGACTGCTCGTGACCTTTTGAAGAATTTTTTCCTGCGCCGCCCAGCGTTTTTGGGCCTGCTTCTTCTCGGTATCGAGCTGCTTTGCCATCTCATCATAGGACTCAAGGATGTAACGGATTCGGTTGCTGAACTCGCCGCCTGTCAGGTAGTTGTATATCAGTTCGACCTTTACATCCTTGCCTTCGGCAGCGCGGTTTGCAGCGAAGACCTTGACGATTGCTTCCCGCAGCAACGTGGCAAGCATAACTACGTAGCGCGGTTTCACAAGCCAAACGTTCTCTGCAAGCTGCTTGAAATCGTCTCCACCGCCGTCGGTAGGATTGAAGACAATAACTCCGATTTGGGCTTTCTCCACCGCGAGCTCGTCTTTCAATTTGCCGAGCCAGCTTGCCTGATAAGTCTTGGCGTTTTTGCATTCCCAAAGTATCAAGCCACAGTTCATATAAAGCCGCTCGTTGACTACTTGGCGAATGTCTGAGCCGCGTTCGCCCTTCTTAACCTCCTCGACAGTATCAAACGGGAAACCGCTTCGGAGCGCTTCTTCGATATCCAGCTCGAGGATTTCGCCCTGCAACTGCTGTGACCCTTGCTCCGCTACTTGCTTTGCCGTTGTTAATTGTTCACGCAGGCGGTTGATCGTTTCCTCCTGTTCGCGGATTTTCGTGTTGAAGGCCTCGGAGGCTTTCTGAGCGGCTTCGGCGCGGATACCCTTCTCCTTTTCGAGCAGTTCTTTACGGGCGGCAAGTTCGGCATCCTCACGCGCTTTGTTCGCCTTGGAGAGTTCTTCAAGCAAATCTGATAACTGCTTGCGGAGGTGCTTCTCACTTTCCTTTGAAGCGGCGGCTTCGCGACGCAGGCGCTCGGTTTCGAGCTCCGTGGTCTGCTTTGCTTTTTCCACCTCCAGCTCGGTGGATTGGCGGGCTTTGTCCAATTCAAGTTTTGCCGCCTGCCTTTCCTTTTCAAGGCGGAGGTCGGCTTCCTGCCGTGCTGCCGCCACCGCATCTTGCACCGCTTGTTTCAGTCGTTCGGCAGATTGCTCATCGTATTCTTTTCGGAGCGTCTCAGACTGCTCCGTCTTTGCCCGAAGCAGCTCGTCCTCTATCTGATGCTGTATTGCATCGGAGATTTCAAAAGGCCTCTTGCAATGCGGGCAGATAATGGTTGTGTTCATATCTTCACTCCCTCGTAAGCAGCATTAACCTGATACTGGCATCGCGTTTATTTTTGAACCAACTCCCAAAGCCTGTCGTAGCTGTCAACCACGTCGTAGACCACGTTGTCGGAGCTGATGGCGCGGAAATGCTCGCGGGCGCAGTGGGCTTTTGCGGCCTCAATTTTTCGAAGTTCAAATGTAGACATATCCCCCTTTGTCTCAGCGACGAAGTAAACGTGCTTTACCGTGCCCTCATAGAAGGCAATCGCCCAGTCAGGGTTGTACTTGCCCACAGGGGTGCTGATATAAAACCCGCGCGGCAGTTTGACGTAGACCTCTACATCGCCACTGTGAGACTCCAATTCAGCGGCAAAGTCGCGCTCATTTGTGGAATCGTAAATGACATAGTCGTACAGATGCCGCTTGGCCTCCATGGCGTTCACGCCGAGGCTGCCCTTCTTAAGGTCGGGCTCAGTGAAGATTTCAGTTCCGAACACGGACGACAGCTTGTCGTAGGTGATATGCTCGATGATCGCGGTCGCTTTCTGCTCGTTGATTATATTGGCGGCACGGATGATGAACTCCTCGGGGTTATTGCCAAATTGGTCAAACACGCCTTTCTCAAGCCCGCGGAGAATTGCCGCCACGGCCTTGCGGGTCAAGCCTGTTTCCGCGACAATTTTCCCGATGAGGTCATACCGCACAGACGAACTCGCCTTCATTGCCATGTGCGCCGCCGCTTCCTCGCGGAGCAAGCCTTTGCGGACAAAGGCTTCCCCAGACTGCAACTGCTCCTTGGATTCAATATCCGTCACCTGTTCACCTATTTCGACTTTGAAGTATATCTTGGATACACGCAGGCGAGCGTTCAGTTCGGCGATCGATTTGCCGACCAGCTCATCCTCATCGAAGTTTACGACATAATAGCTCTTGCTGTTTATACGTGACCATAGTTCCTGGAACGCCTTGCTGTCGAGTTTGCCTTTATCCAGTGTAACCTCGACCGTGTTCTTGCGGGCATCATCAGGCCTGTTCGCTTTCGGATCGTAGACGGAATCGAGCACGGCGATTACATCGTCGAGGCGGCCTTTGGCTTCTTCCGGTGCCTCAAGCGTGCCGTTCTTTTTGGCCTCATAATATTTCTCTGTCAGTTCCCCGCGTTTCACATAGCCATTTTCAATGAGGCTCTCATAGATGGCGAGGGAAGTATCTTCGTCAAACTTCTCATGAAATAGCTTTGCCTCGACTTTGCGCGGGCGATCGGCGACAGCTTCGGCGATTTCGCTTTGCAGCCCCCTGGCGAAGCTGTCATAGCTTTCGTTGGCGATAACCGTCAATACGTTCACGCTGTGGATTTCCTCACGGCTGAGGGCGTTTTCATCCATACGCTCGCCGCTTTGGTTGACGGATAGGCGCAGCCCGCGTCCAACCTCCTGACGCTTGCGGACGTCGCTGCCGCTCTTTTTCAATGTGCAGATCTGGAACACGTTGGGGTTGTCCCATCCCTCGCGAAGAGCGGAGTGTGAGAAGATAAACCGTACAGGTTCACGGAGGTCAAGCAGCCGCTCCTTATCTTTCATAATCAGGTCATAAGCGTCCGCGTCGTCGGAGGTGCGTTCTTTCCTGTCGCCCAGTTTGCTGTCAATCATGCGGCCGCTTTTTTTATCGATGGAGAAATATCCGGCGTGGGTATGGTCGGCGGCGATGCCGTCGAGATACGCCAAGTATTCAGGCGTATCGGACAGTTTAAGCTGCATTGAACCGACGATTGCCTTGTATTCTTCCTCGAAAATCTCAGCATAAGTGCCGCCTATGGCATTGCCGGCTTCGTCATATCGCTTGTATTTTGCCACCTCGTCGATAAAGAACAGGGATAGCACCTTGATGCCTTTAGCAAACAGCTGCCGCTCGCGCTCGATATGGGAGAGGATGGTTTCACGTATTTGAATGCGCCGCAGCTGCTCTTCGTTGACCACGCCGATGACGTCGCCCGCATACAGTTTTTTTCCGTTGACAAACTCCACGGAGGAGTCTCGCCCGTCGATCCGTGAGACGATATAACCATCTTTATACCGGTCAAGTCCTTTTGAGTTATCAAACAAGTTATACCTTTCCGAGACGGTATGGACCTCCTTATGTAGACCAGATTTTCCCTTCACGTCAAACTCGATGGTCGCGGTCGGGTTTCCCTTTGAGAGGTTGATGCTCTGTACATAGACGTACCCCTCGGTAGCCGTGCTGCCAGAAACCGAGATGCCTTTGACAGCGATCTTCTTGACAAGCCTTTTGTTGTAGGCCTCCAACGCGTCAAGGCGGTAAATCATGTTGTAGACACTGTCTGCGCGGTGGGTTGCAGAGTAGCGGAGCGTGAACAGCGGCGTAAATTCCTTGAGCCGCGCCTTCGTTGCTTCACCCTCCACCGATTGCGGTTCATCGATAATCAAAATCGGGTTGGTCTTGGCCAGGATGTCGATGGGGCGGCGGGAGCGGAAGTCATCCAGTTTCATGTAGATGCGCCGGGCATCTTTGCCGCGTGCATTGAACGCCTGACTGTTAATGATCATGGCGTTGATCGCGCTGTCGGAGGCGAAGCGGTCGATCTCGGTAAGCCGTGCCGAGTTATAGATGAAATAGCGGATTTTCTTGCCGTAGTCCTCGGCAAAGTGCTCCTCGGTCATCTGGAACGATTTATACACGCCCTCACGGATGGCGACGCTTGGCACCACCACGATAAACTTGCTCCAGCCATAACGTTTGTTCAGTTCGTACATGGTTTTGATGTAGGTATAGGTTTTTCCCACGCCGGTTTCCATTTCGATGGTCAGATTATAGCGCCCTTCGAGCGCATCGGAGGGCTTGATTTGACCCTTTCGCTGAATGGCGCGGATGTGTTCCAGCACCTTGTCGTCTGTGATGGCGACGGGCGCGTTGTTAAAGCCCGTGAACTTCCGAGCCTCGTCCAGCGACACTTGCCCGCGGCCCGGATCGATCATGTATGTTGGCGTATGGAACGGCTGCCCGGCAAATACATCACAGACGGCCGATGCGGCATCCGCTTGGAATTGCTGATGTTTAAACTTCAGTTTCATTCGGGATGCCCTCCGAATTTGCGCGTTGTGGAAAGCTGTGAATAAATCATTATATCACCTTCACCCTCGTGTTCGGCGCGAGCAGCTTAAAAATCTCAAACACGTTGATCTTTTCCGGCGAACTGCTGAAGCCGCTGTCACGGAAGACGGCGCGGAGCGGCTGGCGGCGCGCGATTTCCCGGATTGCCGTCTCGCTGATTCTCTCCTCAAAACAGGCGATCAGGTCGCCGCCGTTGTAGGTATGGACAGTAAAGCCATCAATCTTCTCATGGGTATGCGGCATGGAAAGCGGCAGACCCCAGTCGAGCAGACAGCCAAACAGCAGGTCCATATCCGTGCGGTCCGGCTTGATGTTGCTCTCCAAATGCGACAGCAAATCCTGCGTGGTTTCGCCCGCAGCATAATACACGTCGCTCATATTCGTGTCGTCGAGCTTCAGAACGCGGAAGCCGATATCGAGATTTTGCGTGGTCAGCGGACTGTCCATCTTGATTTTATCTCCAGCACGTCGGATGCGCTCCTTGCCGATTTCGCAGATGTTTTTGTAGCCTGCTTTGGCGGCTTCCGAACCTTCGGCGCAAACCTCCGGCAATTGAACCATGATGAACTTACGCTTGCCGCCGTCCTCGGCGTTCAATTGCATAACGGCGTGGGCGGTCGTGGCGGAGCCGGAGAAGAAGTCGAGGACAATGTCCTCTCGTTTTTCGTCTCCATTAACAATAAATGACAAAAACCTTTTTATAAGCTCGTGCGGTTTAGGAAAATCAAATACCTCACGGCCAATAAGATTATCAATTTCTTTGGTGCCATCTTGATTGAAAATAGACGTCACTAATGATAAAGGGGTGCCTTTTCTCATACGTCCATTCTCATCACGCAGGTATTGCTTGAATCTAACGCTAAACTTGCCGTTCTTCTCATTGACAACCACATCACCATTATCATAAGCAGAATAAAGACGTTCCTTTGACCAGATCCATTGTTTATTCGGCCAAATCTGAACACCATTATGGATCAGGGGATAAACCAAGTTTGGACGGTCATCCTTACTGAGTGTAGCTAATGGTTGGGTAATGTAACCTCCTCTTGACGGGAATTTCTCATCACGCAGATTGTATTTTTGCTGTTCTTCCTCTGACAAATCGGTATCAATTCTATCTGGATAGTGTTTTCCGTAGCATAAAATGTACTCATGTAGTGACGCTACGCCGCGAGTAAAGGCTCCAGGACCATACTTATTCTTCCACACAAAGGTTGAAATATGGTTCTCAATGCCAAAGACTTCATCGCATATCTTTTTAAGATTATAAAGTTCAATATCATTTATACTGATAAAAATTAAACCATCATCCCGAAGCATGTTCCTCGCCAGTACCAGCCGCGGATAGATCATACTGCACCAGTCGGAGTGGAAGCGCCCGTTTTTCTCGGTGTTGCGGAACAGGCGGTCACCATCCTCATCGTAAACGCCCGATTCTTCGTCGTATTCCTCGCGGCTCTGGGCAAAGTCGTCACGGTAGATGAAGTCTGACCCCGTGTTATAAGGCGGGTCAATATATATCATTTTGACCTTGCTGAGATAGCTCTCCTGCAAAAGCTTCAACACGTCAAGGTTGTCGCCCTCGATGTAGAGATTCTCTGTGGTATCCCAATCCCTGCTCTCCTCAACGCAGGGCCGAAGCGTCTTGCGAATAGGGCGTCCTGCCTCCGCAATGGCGGCTCGCTTGCCCACCCACGTAAACTCATAGGCTTCGTCGCCAAACACTTCGTCGCCCAGCATGGAGCGCAGCAGGTCAAAATTCACCTTGCCCTCCACAACCACACCAGGGAAAAGTTCCGCCAGCTTATGTAAGTTCTCAGCGGTTAGGTTCGGGGTTTCAAATTTCAGTTTATCCATCTAGAGTTCCTCCGGAATTTCAATGGTTTTCCCATTATTAGTTTCAAAACGAGCAATTGAATGGTTTTGAATGCGCATGCTTAAAAACCATTTCCCTGTTGGCGAACAGCCGACAGAAGTACTAGAAAGTGCAGTGACAATCATATCAAACTCTTGGGCGTAGGCCTTGCTAAGTCGGTTTTCTAATATAAATCGAAAGCGAATATTTTGACCGCACATCCCTTTGAAGAAATCGCTTGGGGCGTAAAAGACAACATTGCCCGTATTCCCTCCGTTAATAGCTATTTTCAAATTACCTTGATTGCCAGCCGAATTTCTCCATTCCGCTCCATCTTTCGATTTAGCACCAGAATACTCAGCAGTGATAAAGGAGTTTGTAGTATTGGCCAACGCCATTTCAATACAGAGTATATGCTGACTTAAATCCGCATTTGGTGCCACTGAAATATAAAGCCGATCGGGATTATTCAACAATTCACTTTCAATCTTTGCGTATGCCTTAAAATCAGTAACCATAATAAACGGGCGCAATTCTAGTTTATAGCGCGCCTCTTCAAGCTTCAATAATCTATTGTTTGTTTCATTGGCGTTGTTTGTTTGCCAATAAGCAACATATCCTAACACCATTGTCCCGACAAAGGTTATCAAATCGCCTGCTTCCCAAACATGCTCTAGCCACGGATATGGCGCTGTGATTCTGAATAGAGTATGCACAATTATCAATAGTAACGCACAAAGGGAAAACCACGTCTGCCCTTTTAAGCGCTTGTCCCTCATGTCAATTCCTCCAACTCTGCCCGCAGCCTTTTAAGTTCACCGTTCAGTTCCACCTGCCTGTTGAACTGCTTCTCCCGCAGGATTTTCTTTTCCAATGCGGCAATCTTACGTTCAAGTTTCTGGTGTTTCCTGTCACGGTCGACGGCCTCCGCGATATCACCGTCTTTTCCAAGCCGCCCTCCGGCAATCTGCCGCGCCAAATCTTCGTAAGCGGCATCCAGATTCAGGCCATCAAAGCGCAGCTTGAGCTCGTCCAGGGGCATCCACTCGGAGCTATAAAAGACGCCGGACGCCTCTATCCACGCCTGCGCTTCGTTACCGAAAGTGAGAACGAACAAGATTTTGTAAGGAATCGCCTTCGCAATGGCGGAGAGGACGCGCTTGTCCAGGCTGCGCTGACGCAGTTCTACCTCGAATACCTGTAATTCGCAGACTGTCTCGCCGGCGCTCACGCCCACTGTGCTGTCCGCGAGCTTGTTTCGCCAGTGAACCGCTTCGATCTGATCCTTTATCAGATCGCGCAACCGGGGCGTAAGCGTCGCGTTGGCGTAAAGCTTCTCCTTTGGCACACGGCGGTTCACCTCGGTCGAACGGGGCAATCCCAGCATAATGTCACCTCACAACAAGGAAGCAGATCAACTCGAAATCGTCGAGCCCGCTGATTTTGGTATTCAGCGCAGACGTGCCGCCCGGGCTGAACAAACTGTCAATATCGCTTTGCGCCTTTACTGCTATGATTGAATTAATTGCATCCGATAGCAGGGCGGAAACGCTCCGCATATCGCGCCCATCCTTCGTTTCAGCGTTGAACGCCCGGCACGCGTCCATCACAGGGGTTTTCTTGCCCTTGCAAAGGGCGCGTGTCTTATCAAGCAGTTCCTTGGGCGAGAGATGGTCGCAGACCACTTCGCCATCCGTCCCGATATAAACCATATAGAATGGATGCAGGCGGTTCTGCTTGTCGATGTTCACGCTGTTGTTGCGGTTTTTCAGCACGAACACCACGCCCGGCGGACAGTCCTCCGATGCGGGTACAACTGCGTGTAGCCCGAACGGAACGCCATCCATATCGCCGTTTTGCTTTACATATTCCAGCAGGTCAAGCCGGAACTCGTTCAGGCCCAAATCCATAATGGAGATGCCCGACTGCATATCTTCAATGTCCACGACTTCCTCTTGCAGCCGTTTTAGTTGTGCCTTGCGGTAATCGAGGTCGCCTTGCTCTTCGGGGTCGATGGGATTGTCGTCACCCGTGGCGGTCATTACGGAAATACGCATACGGGTTTCCACGCGCCCTTTCAAGGAAAGGTACTCGTCCAAATTCACGTCCGGCCAGAAGTTCACAAGCTGAATCACGGCGTTGCGGCTGCCGATACGGTCAATACGCCCGAACCGCTGGATGATCCGCACAGGATTCCAATGAATGTCATAATTGACGCAGTAGTCGCAATCCTGCAGGTTCTGACCTTCCGAGATGCAGTCCGTGGCGATCAGCACGGAGATGTCGTTTGGATTGTTTGGCATCAGCAAGTCTTTATCCTTGGAAATAGGCGAGAAAAGGGTCAAAACATCGTTCATCGACGCACGCTGCCCCTTGATCGTCGTCTTGCCATCCACGCTGCCGGTAATCATCGCAGTATCAAGCCCAAAATTTGATTTCACGAATGCACTTACATGCTTGTAAAGATACTCCACCGTATCTGAAAACGCCGAAAAAATAAGTATTTTTCGGTTGCCGGGATTGATCGGGTTTTTCAGCTTATCCTCAATCAAGCCATAAAGCGTTTGCAGTTTGGTGTCGTGTTCGGGCGTGATATCATCTATCATCATTTTCAGCAGCGCAAGCGTTTCTGCGTCCTCAGAGAGCCTGTCCCGCCACGTCTTATAGTCCATATCGGCAAGGTCAATCCGGATGCTGTGTTCGGCGGCGAAGTAGTCTGTGTTGCGGTCGTCGTCGTCAAAGTCCACATCATCATCCGACAGTTCACGCCCATTGATGACCGAGCTGCCTCCACTGACGTATGCGTCGATTTCTGCGATGGTATCATCAATCAGCTTCTTGACGCGCCCCACAGTGAGCCGGAAGGATTCGACGGAGCTTTCGAGCCGTTTCAAAAGGTTTATGCTCATCAAACGGCGTATGCCCATTTCACGCCCGGCACGATTGATGTTCCGCGACATGTCCACATACTTTTGGAGCATGCTGGGGAAGATGAAATCGGTGGGAATGTAGATCGAGAGGTTTAGCAGCATCAGCTGATCGTAAATCTCGGTATAGTTAATCGCGCTCCTTAGATCTGTCAGCCGAGGGCGCTTGGATATGGGTTTCAACCGTTCGGGGAACGAGCCGATTTCGCCCATATTGTAGTACTTTTGAATGTGTTTGCGAGACCGAGCAATCGTCACACTGTCCAGCACCTCAAAGAAGTCAAAGTCCAAAGATTTCAAAAGCGAGTCCGTGGTCCGCTCGCGCTCATCCAGCCTGTTCCACGAATTGAACGCCTTCTGAGCGCTGCGGAATATTTCATCTATGGTGCGCCGCGTGCCGAGTTTTTCGTTGATAAGGCTCGGGTCGCCCTCGTAGGCGAGTTCAAGCTGATGCCGTAAATCGGTGAAGCGGTTGTTGACCGGAGTCGCCGAAAGCATCAACACCTTCGTTTTAACACCGGTGCGGATGACGCGGTTCATCAAACGAAGGTATCGATTTTCGCGGCGATCTTCGCCATAGACCTCGCCGCCGTTTCTGAAATTGTGGGATTCGTCAATGACCACAAGGTCATAGTTGCCCCAGTTGAGCCTGTCCAGATCAAGCCCATTGGACTTGCCATGTTCCCTTGAAAGATCGGTGTGGTACAGCACGTCGTACCGCAAGCGGTCGGCCGCTATGGGGTTGTTGGTGTAATTATCCCTGAAGGTATTCCAGTTGTCCGACAGCTTCTTTGGGCATAGGACAAGCACGGAGCGGTTCCGGTTCGCGTAGTACTTGATCACAGCGAGGGCCGTAAACGTCTTGCCCAATCCCACACTGTCCGCAAGGATACATCCGTTGAAGGATTCAAGCTTGTTGATGATCGCCAGTACTGCGTCCTTCTGGAATGTATAGAGC
The DNA here is from genome assembly GCF_051162045.1 of Anaerozeibacter quisquiliarum. Taxonomy (NCBI): domain Bacteria; kingdom Bacillati; phylum Bacillota; class Clostridia; order Eubacteriales; family Anaerozeibacteraceae; genus Anaerozeibacter; species Anaerozeibacter quisquiliarum. Next base: position 17,329 of record NZ_JBISDI010000046.1, on the reverse strand, counting down.
ATACCCCAAATCTTGCTCTCTTTGAAGCCGGTCGCCTCGTTCGGCAGGACGTCCTCGGAGATATCCTCCAAGAACTCGCTGAAGATGTTGTATATCGCCACAAAGTAAATAAACTCCGCCGCGTTTTCGTTATAGGCGACGGTGATGCCGTCGATGACCTGCTCGGTCACGTCCTGCATCAAGCTCTTGTCGTTCCAAATCTGGTCAAACATGCGGATGTATTCGCCGGAAAGCGGTGCAAACATCTTATTGACCGGATTAATGATGTTGTTGCCGCGCTCGCAGCCAATATCGGAAGTGGTGAAACCATGGAGCGGCATATAGGTAACGGTTTCCGTTCCGGCCACATTCATAAAGCCGCTGATGTTACCACCGGTGAGGTTCGAACGGAATTGTACTTTCTTTCGAATCCAATCAGCACACTCCCGGGCAATGGCCTTCTGCGTCAGTTCGTTGCGGAGTTTTACCTCGAATTCCGTGCCGTAGAGGGATCGTTCGCGGCCAAGGCGCGGAATATAGAACTCCCGTTTTTCTTTAGGAGCCTTCTCCTGAAGAAATGTTGGAGAAGTAAAGATGAAGCGCAATTCAGCAATGCCGTCAAGCTGCTTTCTGAGAGCCTGATATGCATATATGGAGAAACACGCCGCCGCTATTGACAGCTTGTCGCCTTTGGCTATGGTTGCCGCCAAGTCGTCTTTGACGGTTTTACTCACATTGTCGAGCATCTCGGGCATTTGCATGTTGTTGGCTCCTTAGATTTTCAATGAATCATTTGTCATCCATTTTTCCTGCTCGTATCCATTCATCTACTTCCGAGATTTTAAATTTGTATCGCTTTCCGACCCGGTAAAACGGAAGCTTGCTCTCTTTGACCCACGTCCGCACGGTGTCTTCGCTCATGCTGAGGTGGACTGCGATATCTTCAAGATTTACCCACTTCTCGGGTGCGATGTTTTCAGGTTCATTGCTCATTTCGGAACCCTCCGTTTCATTTCACATTGACAATTTTAGCACATTTTGGACAGGAATACAGTAGTTAATTGGGGATGATGGGGTTTACGTCGGCGCAAGGACGCTTATTCCCGCTGCTCTCAACTCTTCAATCAAGTTCAACTGCTTGATTGCCCAGTGGGTTCGGTCCAATTCATTGAACGCGGACGAGCCTTGAATGCCTATCTTGAAAGAGATCTCGTTCAGGCGTTGCTGTGGAATAGGCCACAGAGCCTGGAAGTGAATCTTGATACCGTTATCCTGAATCCGCACTTCGTTGACAAGCCCAAAGATAGCTTGATGGTCGTCGTCGGTTTTACCGCAATTGTGATTTTCACTTGCGAAAATGGATGGAAAGGTTTTGATTCGCGCTATTGCCTCGTCTGTTAACGCGGAAAACTGCGCTTTGTTTTCGGGCATCATACTCTCAGTCAAGGCCCTGTCTTTCGGGACGATGAAGTGTCCATCAGAGAAGGTTTCGTTTCCAATAACAAACAGATTGTAATAGTCCGTATTCAGGGTAAACGCCGTGTTTGACGTGCTGCGTTTGGTTGAGACCTGCTGAGGCAGAACCACATAGGGGACACCGATGTTCCCCGACATATTCTGAATCTGGATTATGGTCTGATTTTCCACATTTGCGTAATTCTCAATGTTCCCCATATCTCTATCCCTCAAAGATGAATATCGCCGTTCATCGTCTCTATAGAGATGAACTTCTGGTTTTGGACGGTTCCATAATTGTTGACGGTTACCCTTTTAGGGTCTGTGTCAACAAAGGGTGGCATCGTTTCTGTGCTTGCCGTCAGCTCCTTTTTTGCGATGATTCCATCGGCAGGGGGTTTTATAGCCTCTACATGAACCTGTCTCTCAATTCCGTCTCCCATATTGCCCTCATATTTTCGTTCGGCTCGGTCTCGTGACGGGCACCACGCATCAAACGTGCTTTTGCCAGATTTATTGTCTTTTCGGTGTACAACGGCATAATGCCATACGCCCAATAAGAGAGGCTGAAGGGCGAAATCACTCATCCGACGGAGCGTGGCCTTCGTCACGCCTTGCCCGTCGCTGCATATAAAGAATTCTTGATTGTCGTCAATGCTGGGGTCTGTTTCTATCAGGTCGAGCAGCGCTTTCAAAAGCCACTCCTCCCTGTTGATGCTGGTACCCACTTCCAGGAACTGCTCTGTGAAGATGCACATAGCTTTTAGTGCCTGCGGATACTCGGTTCGGACGCGTTTGTCAAAGGCGGCCACCCTGTCGGGCAACAAAAACGATAGGTTGCTCCCATCGTCGGCGCAGGACTTATAGGCATTCGCATTCGTTCTGAATGTCTGCCTGTTTACGGGCGGGATGTATTCGGGATAGACCACCCTGCCAAGCCCGGCAAGGGTATCGGTTTGTGACAAGCCGTCCTGCTCGCCATTATACCGGCTGCGCTGACTTGTTCGCTGTTTTCGCGCTTCGAGGATCAAGGTGAAATATGTGCCGCCGCATAGGACGGGATAGACATTGTTTGCCACGGTTTTTGCCTCCGTAGAAACCCATTTACTCTATTGACCGCATTGACCCGATTTACACTTGACCCGAACTCAATGGACTACAAGCTGATTCCTGTGAGCAATCACAGGGATTTTTTATTGCTCGGCATGGGACAACTCGTCGCTCGATTTCCAACAAATAGAACCAACAAAACCAGTTACAACATTATACCAACCAACATTACTGATGTCAAGAACAAACGCAAATCAATAGAAGCAGAACAGATGAAACCACAGCAAACCCAAGTACGATTTCTGACCGTGAGGCCGCCTCGAGACCCGCTATCCAATGGCTTGGACGAGCCAAACAAATTTGAACCTATGGAGGACAACACAGTGATAAACAGTCAGAGAATCACGGAAGTCAGAACCCCGAGAGGAAAGATGGTTGGAACCCTTAACGCGCGGACCGGCACATTGCAAATCAAAGACGGCAAGCGGATCACGGTAATTGAAATTCCGAAAACCGGACTGAACATCCGCTTTGCTTCGGCAGACGGTGTCTTTGAACAAATTCGCGTCGCGCTTCCGGAAGAAAAGCACACGACATAATTCCCCTCGTTCCCCCCGAATCCGCCAGATCGCTTCAGACGACAGCGCGGACGCCCCAAGCGGGCGTTCAGGCTGTCGTCTTTTGCTGTCCTAAGGCGGACTCGGCGACTCCGGCGGATTCAGAAAATCTGCGATCCAAAGGAGTCAAGCCATGCGCATTCAGTACAAAGACGCGGACGGACGCGTTCTGGAGCTCGAGGTATCCGAGGAGGTCGGACGGTTTTATCTCGCCGATATGGATCGGGAACGCAAAAGCGACCGGCGTGAGACGCGCCGGCATACGCCGCTCAGCGCGTTCAACTATGAGGACCACGCTTATTTCGACAGCGGCATCGACATCTGCGGCCAGTTGGCCCGCGCGGACGCGGTAAAGCGCGCCATGGACAAGCTGACACCGCGGGAGCGATACCTTCTCACCGCCGTTCACATTGACAACCGCTCCTATAGCGAGATCGCCCGGGCGGAGCGGAAAGCGCCGTCCACCGTTTTGCGTGAAACCCGCAAGGCCGCGGAGCGGTTCAGGCACTTTTTCGGCCCGCGAGAATAAAATCTCATTTCTTTTGAAAAATCGCGCAAAATCCGCCCTCTCCCGTGGCTTATAGCGAAGGCACAAGAAAAAGGCCTTCGGAAAGGCGGGAAAGACATGGGACACACGCTTCGAATCGGCGTGGAGAAAGCGCCGCGGGCGGACGACCGGGATCTGGCGGAGCGGATCGTCAGCTGCCGCAGGGTGACCCTCCGGGAGCGGCTGCTCCGGCGGCTCTTGGGCGTGCCGCGGCGGCTGACGATCCTGGTGCCCGGCGACAGCGTAAAGACGCTGTCCATCATTGAGGAGGGAGGGTGCGCAGATGAGCCGGATGAGTGAACTGAACCTGTGCGTCGGGGAACTGCGGAATGCGGCCCAAGCGCTGAGCGCCGCCGCGGAGAGCCTGACGGCGCTGTTCTCGGACGGCGGGGAGCAGATGCAAAGCGCTTCGGCACCGGAGCCGGCCGTTACGCTGGAGGAGGTGCGGGCGGTGCTGGCGGACAAGTCTCGCGCGGGGCACACCAACGTGGTGCGCGCGCTGCTTCATAAGCATGGAGCGGAGAAGCTCTCGGAGATCGACCCGGCGGCGTATCCGGCGCTGCTTCAGGACGCGGAGGCGCTAAAAGATGGCTGAGCACGCGCTTTTGTCGGCGTCCTCCAGCCACCGCTGGCTGAACTGCCCGCCCTCGGCCCGACTCTGCGAATCATACCCGGACGAATCCTCCGTCTACGCAGCGGAGGGCACCGCCGCCCACGCGCTGTGCGAGTATCGGCTGAAACAGGCGCTGGGGATGGCAGCGGAGGACCCCGTAGAGAACCTCTCCTTCTACAACCAGGAGATGGAGGACTGCGCCCAGGCGTACGCCGCGTTCGTGCAGGAACAGTTGGAAGCGGCGAGACAGGCCTGCCCGGATCCCGTGGTGCTCGTCGAACAGCGCGTCGATTTCTCCCGCTGGGTGGAAGGCGGCTTCGGAACGGCCGACTGCGTGATCATCGCGGACGGCGCGCTGCACGTGGTGGACTACAAGCACGGGCAGGGCGTGCTGGTGGAGGCGGAGGACAACCCGCAGATGAAGCTGTACGCGCTGGGCGCGCTGGAACTGTTCGACGGCATCTACGACATAGACCGCGTTTTCATGACCATCTTCCAGCCCCGGCGGGACAACGTCAGCACCTGCATGGTATCCAAGGAATCGCTGTACCGGTGGGCGGAGGAAGCGCTGAAGCCCGCGGCGGATGCGGCCTATGCGGGCGAAGGCCCGTTCCAAAGCGGCGAGTGGTGCCGGTTCTGCAAGGCAAAGGCCGACTGCCGCGCCCGGGCGGAGCGGAATCTGGAACTGGCCGAGTATGCGTTTAGAAAGCCGGCGCTCCTTACGGACGAGGAGATCGAGTCCATCCTCAATCGGATTGATGAGCTGACTGCCTGGGCGGAGGACGTTCGGGACTACGCGCTTCGCGCCGCGCTGGCGGGAAAGCGCTGGACGGGCTGGAAGCTGGTGGAGGGCCGCGCCAACCGCCGCTACATCGACGAGCACGCCGCAGCAGAAGCCGTCGCCGCCGCGGGATACGACCCCTACGAGCAAAAGGTGCTGGGCGTCACGGCCATGGAGAAGGCACTCGGCAAGGCAAGATTTCAGGCGATTCTCGGCCATCTGGTCGAGAAGCCGCAGGGCAAACCCACCCTCGTGCCGGAGCGGGACAGGCGCCCGGCTCTGGACACGGCGAAAAATGATTTTACGGAGGCAGATCATCATGGCGAATCAGGCAAAAGGTAAGTTTGTGAACCCCACCAAGGTTGTCACCGGCGAGGTGCGGCTGTCCTACGCGAACCTGTGGGATCCCAAATCCATCAACGGCGGCGCGCCCAAGTACAGCGTGTCCCTCATCATCCCGAAGTCCGATACCGGCACCATCGCCAAGGTGAAGGCGGCCATTGAGGCGGCCTACCGCGAGGGCGAAGCCAAGCTCAAGGGCAGCGGCAAGACCGTCCCCGCGCTTTCCGCGATCAAGACGCCGCTCCGGGACGGGGATCTTGAGCGCCCGGACGACGAGGCGTACGCGAACAGTTACTTTCTCAACGCCAACAGCGCCGCGGCGCCGGGCATTGTGGACAGGATGTGCGCGCCCATTCTGGAGCGTTCCGAGATCTACAGCGGCGTGTACGCCCGGGCCAGCGTGAACTTCTACGCGTTCAATTCCAACGGAAACCGGGGCGTCGCCTGCGGGCTCAACAACATCCAGAAGCTGCGGGACGGGGAGCCGCTGGGCGGCAGATCCCGCCCGGAGGACGATTTTGCCGACCGGGAGGACGAGGACTTTCTCGGATGACGACCGCTGGGAGGGCGGTGGGCTCCTGCCGCCCTCCCGGAGAAGGAGACCTTGCGTGAAGACGTTATCTCTCGACATTGAAACCTTCGCGTCCGCCGACCTGTCCCGTTCGGGTGTGTACCGCTACGCCGAGTCCCCGGACTTTGAGGTCCTGCTTCTTGGGTACTCCGCGGACGGCGGACCTGTGGAAGTGATCGACCTTGCGTCAGGGGAAGCGCCGCCGCCGGAGATCCGCGCCGCGCTGACGGACGACGGCGTGATCAAATGGGCGTTCAACGCCAATTTTGAGCGGGTGTGCTTGTCCCGGTGGCTGGGTCTGCCCAAGGGCGAATACCTGAACCCGGCATCCTGGCGCTGCTCCATGGTGTGGGCGGCGGTGATGGGGCTGCCCCTCTCGCTGGAAGGCGCGGGCGCGGCGCTGGGGCTGGAGAAGCAGAAGCTGAAGGAAGGTAAGGAGCTGATCCGATTCTTCTGCCAGCCCTGCCGGGCGGCCGAGGTAAGCGGGAACCGCGCCCGCAACCGTCCGGAGCACGCGCCGGAGAAGTGGGCGGCGTTCAAGGAATACAACCGCCGCGACGTGGAAGCGGAGATGGCCGTTCAGGAGCGGCTTTCCAAGTTCCCGGTGCCGGAGGCCGTCTGGGAAGAGTACCGGCTGGATCAGACGATCAACGACCGGGGCGTCGCGCTGGACATGACACTCGTGCGCAATGCCGTTGCGGCTGACGCACAGTCAAGGGCAGAGCTTACGCATCTGATGAAGGAAATCACGATGCTTGACAACCCGAACTCCGTCGCGCAGATGAAGGGATGGCTCGCCGACCGCGGCTTGGAGACCGACACGCTGGGCAAGAAGGCGGTGGCGGGGCTTCTGAAGACCGCGCCGGAGCCGCTGCGCCGCGTGCTCGAGTTGCGGGGGCAGTTGGCGAAATCGTCGGTCAGGAAGTACCAGGCGATGGAGAACGCCGTCTGCGCGGACGGCCGCGCGCGCGGCATGTTCCAATTCTATGGCGCGAATCGAAGCGGAAGATGGTCCGGCCGAATTATCCAATTACAAAATCTGCCCCAGAACCACCTGCCCGATCTGGAAGCCGCACGAAGCCTTCTGCGCGCCGGGGATTTTGAGGCGCTGTCCATGCTCTACGGCTCCGTTCCGGAGACGCTCTCGGAGCTCATCCGCACGGCGTTCATCCCCAAGCCCGGCCGCAAGTTTATCGTGGCGGACTTTAGCGCGATCGAAGCGCGCGTCATTGCGTGGTTCGCCGGGGAGACCTGGAAGACGAACGCCTTTGCAGCCGGCGAAGATATCTATTGTGCGACGGCTTCCCAGATGTTCCATGTGTCCGTGGTCAAGCATGGCGAGAACGGGCATCTCCGACAGAAGGGTAAGATCGCGGAACTGGCGTGTATCGCCGAGGGACAGCTTGTCCTGACCGACATGGGCCTGATTCCCATCGAAAAGGTAACGCACACACACCGGTTGTGGGACGGAGAGCGCTGGATCCGCCACGGCGGAGTCATTTTTCAAGGGCAACGGAGGGTCATCGAATATGAAGGACTTATTGCCACTCCAGACCACCTCGTTTGGATTGAAGGGGAATCGTGGCCGGTACGACTTGAAGACGCCGCCACCAGCGGCGCGCATCTCATTCAGTCCGGAGATGGTCGGCGAGCAATACGGGTGGGTGCAAATCATCAGCCCGGAAAAACGCTGGAATCGGTCGATGAACCATTGTTATGTTCTTACCCGGTGTCAGGGTTGCGGAAGCGTTCAATGGCAGGATCGCAGCAGTTTGAAAAGCGGGAAATCGACCGGCTGCCAGCGGTGTTCGCAGCCTCGCCGGATTCCTCTGTGGCTGGACAGACGGCTTACGGCGGCAAAACAGCGGTGCGAAAATCCAAACGACGCTGCATATCGCGACTACGGCGCGCGTGGAATTCGCTTCGATTTTCCGAGCGTGATTTCAGCAGGGCTCTATCTGATCCACAAGTACGGTTATCCGAATCGGAAACTGGAGATCGACCGAATCGACAACAACGGAAACTACGCGCCGGGCAATCTCCGTTTCGTCAATCGGTCGCAGAATTACGCAAACAGGCGCAATACCGTTTTGTCGGAGTTCCGGCAGGAATACTGGCCGTATGCGCGGAGCGTGGTCATACGGAAGCTATCTCAAGGGAAGAGTCGGGAAGAGATCATTCAGGATGCGGAAACGGCGATATTCGAGAGACGGAAAAACTGGAGAACCATCTCCGCACGGCTCGACTTTATGATATACGAGATGCCGGAGAAAATCACCGTTTTACCGTATCGGGAAAACTCGTCCACAATTGCGGCTATGGCGGCTCAGTAGGCGCCTTGAAGGCCATGGGCGCTTTGGAGACGGGGGTCGGGGAAGCAGAACTCAAACCGCTGGTTGATGCCTGGCGCGCCGCCAATCCCAACATCGTTCGCTTCTGGTGGGACGTTGACAAAGCGGTCATGACTGCGGTCAGGGAAAGGTCATCCACCCAAACGCATGGCGTGCGCTTTTCTTATCGAAGCGGAATGCTGTTTATCACGCTGCCCTCCGGCCGTCGGTTATCGTATGTGAAGCCGCGCGTCGGCGTCAACCGGTTCGGCTCGGACTGCGTGACCTACGAGGGCGTGGGCGCGACGAAGAAGTGGGAGCGGCTTGAGTCCTACGGCCCGAAGCTCGTGGAAAACATAGTGCAGGCTACCGCGCGGGATCTTCTCGCGGCGGCGATGCTGCGGCTGGACGAAGCGGGATACCGGATCGTGATGCACATCCACGACGAGGTGGTCGTCGAGGCACCCGAAAACGCGTCCGTGGAGGACGTCTGCGCCATCATGAGCCGGACCCCGGCGTGGGCAAAGGGCCTGCCGCTCCGCGCGGACGGGTACGAGTGCGCCTTCTACAAAAAAGATTGAGGATTTACCGCTTTCGCGCAAAATCCGGCGTCCGCCGTGGCTTATGGTGAGGGCGAAAGCGGCTTTCCCCTACGAGAACACAAGGAGGGTATTTTATGTTTTACATCAAGCGCCGCCAACCGTGCGGCAAGACCATCCCGATCGAGATCACGGACGAAAACGTGTTCACCCGCTGTCCGGCGTGCGGCCGTGAACTGCCCGTGCATTTGGCAGAGCTCTTCGCGGACGGCGAGGGTGATCTGTACTCCGCATCCGTCCTCTGCGCCCGGTGCACAGCGAAGCGCGCGGAGGTCGCCGGCCGCGGCCCGCGCACCTACGCAGGCATCGAGCGGCTGACGCGCCTTCTGATCCGGGCCGGGTATGTGACGCGGCTTCTCGGCCTCTATGAGCGGTTCAACATTGAGGATCTGGCGGAACTGAGCCCCATGGAGTACGCGGAGTTCGGGGCGGAGCTCGCGAAGCTGGTTCGCGTCGAGGGATAGACCATGAACATGCGAAACGCGGAAGGCTACTTCGACCCGACGGCCGGCATCGCGCTTCACAACGTCGACCGGGAGGCGCGGGCCAGGGCATACAGGCCGCTTATCTGCATCGCCTCGCCCTACGCGGGCGACGTGGAGCGGAACACCGCCCGGGCGCGGGCGTACTGCAGGTTCGCGGTGGACAGGGGGTGCATCCCGCTGGCACCGCACCTCATCTACCCACAGTTCCTAAACGACGGCGACGAGGCCGAGCGCGCGCTGGGGCTTTGGTTCGCGCGCATCCTGCTCACAAAGTGCGACGAACTGTGGGTATTCGGCGAAACCATAAGCCCCGGCATGGCGGCGGAGATCGCAAAGGCGGATCGCCGGGGCATTCCGACCCGATTCTTTACCGAGGACTGCGAGGAGGTGCGCAGGTGAACGAACTGATTCAGATCTGCTACGATGCCGAAACCCCGACCGTCAGCGGGCGTGAACTGCACGCCGCGCTGGAAGTGAGCACGGATTATCCGCACTGGTTCGCGCGCATGTGCGAATATGGGTTCCAAGAAGGGAAAAGCTATCGGACAATTTTGACCGATAGGTCTGACGGACTCCCTGGAAAGCCCAAGACGGACCATCTGCTCACCATTCCCATGGCAAAGGAGCTCTGCATGCTCCAGCGCAGCGAGATGGGCAGGAAATTCCGTCAGTACTTCATCGCCGTGGAGGAAGCCTGGAACGCTCCCGAAAAGGTCATGGAGCGCGCGCTAAAGATCGCGCACCGGCGCGCCGCGGAAGCCGAGCGCCGCATCTTTGCTCTGGCGGAGGAGAACGAGACCCTTGAGATCGCGCTCAACACATCGCTGCGGTTCTACACCGTCGCGAAGTACAACAAGACCTTCAACAAGGGCTGGAACATGGCCCGGTGCCAGGCGATCGGTCGGCGGCTCACCGCCTACTGCCGCGCCCGTGCCATCGAGATCCGCTCCTGCGAAACCAACGACGAGCGCTTCGGCGCGGTGAACAGCTACCCGCTCACCGCCTGGGAAGCGTTCCTGAAGGAGGGTGCGTAAGATGGATCAGACTGTCAAAATCGCGGTGTGCAACCGTAAAACGAACCTGAAATACAAGAACCAGGAACAGCCTTGGAGCTATCTGAAGGAGCGCAACCGCACACCGATCCGCACATCGGAAACAGCCGAGGAGTACAAGAAGGCCGACAAAAAGCAGCGCGACGCGGCCAAGGATCACGGCGGCTTTGTCGGCGGCTGGCTCAAGGACGGCAGGCGCCTCGCGGCAAACGTGCTGTCGCGCGGCGTCGGCGCGCTGGACGCGGACAGAATCCCCGCCGGGGTCGATTTCCCGGCGCTGATCCGGGACAAGCTGGGCAAGTACGCGTATTTCCTGTACTCCACGCACAGCCATACGCCCGAAGCGCCGCGTTTCCGCGTCGCCATCCTGTTCAGCCGCGAGGCCGCGCCGGACGAGTACCCGGCGCTCATGCGGATGATCGCCAAGCAGATCGGCATGGATTACTTCGACGATTCCACCTATCAGGTAAACCGCATGATGTATTGGGCGTCGTGCCCGATGAACGGCGAGTTTGTGTATGAGGAGAACGACGGCGAAGCGCTGAACCCCGACGTATTTCTCGCCATGTATGCCGACTGGCGGGATGTCACCCAGTGGCCGACGTCCTCCCGCCAGTCGGAGGCGATCCGGCACGAAGCGGCCCGCCAGCAGGATCCTCTTACGAAGGATGGCGTGGTCGGGGCGTTCTGCCGGGCCTACCCGATAGAGGACGCCATTGAGACCTTTCTCTCCGATGTCTACGCGCCCTCGGCGGTCAGCGGGCGGTACGACTACATCCCCGCGGACAGCTCCGCCGGCGTGGTGCTCTACGAAGGGAAGTTCGCCTACTCCCACCACGCCACCGACCCCGCCTGCGAAAGGCTCCTGAACGCCTTTGACCTGGTGCGGATCCACAGGTTCCTGGAGCTGGACGAAAAGGCGTCGTTCAAAGCCATGATCGAGTTTGCCACGAAGGATGAGCGCGTCGGCGCTCTGCTTCTGGAGGAGCGGCGCCGTCAGGCGGAGCGCGAGTTCCGCGAAGGCGAGGATTGGACGAAAGCCCTTCGGCGGGATAAACACGGCGCGCTTCTGAACACGCTTCAGAACATCACGCTCATTCTCGAAAACGATCCGAAGCTGCGCGGCATCGTGTTCAACCAGCTGGCCGACGGCATGGAGATCAAGGGCGAGGTTCCGTGGGGGCATCCCGCCCGGTTCTGGCGGGACGCGGACGACGCCCAGCTGATCAGCTACGTTGACGCCCATTACGGCGAGTTTTCCGCGCGCAATTATGAGATCGCGGTCACCAAAGTGGCGGACGACCGCTCCTATCATCCCATCCGGGAGTACCTGAACGCGCTGCCGCCCTGGGACGGCGTGCCGCGCGCGGAAACGCTGCTCGTTGACTATCTGGGGGCGGAGGATACCGCCTACGTCCGCGCGGTGACCCGCAAGACGCTCTGCGCGGCGGCGGCGCGGGTGTTTCGGCCCGGCGCAAAGTTCGATTACATCCTCGTGCTGAACGGGCCGCAGGGCGTGGGCAAATCCACGCTCATCGCAAAGCTCGGCGGGGAGTGGTTTTCCGACAGCCTCAGCCTGACCGACATGAACGACAAGACCGCCGCGGAAAAGCTCCAGGGATACTGGCTCATCGAGATCGGGGAGCTCGCCGGCATGCGCAAGGCCGACATCGACAAGGTCAAAGCGTTCATCTCCCGGCAGGACGACAAATACCGGGCCAGCTTCGGCCGGCGCGTCACGCCGCATCCGCGGCAGTGCGTGTTCTTTGGAACCACCAACTCGGACAAGGGGTACCTCCGGGACATCACGGGGAACCGGCGGTTCTGGACGGTCCGGACGCCCGGCGGGAGCGCGCGGCGCACCTGGCAGCTGACGGACGCGGACGTCGGGCAGGTGTGGGCCGAGGTTCTGACCTATGTGCGCGCCGGAGAGCGCCTCTATCTGGACGCCGCACTGGAAGCCCTCGCCCGGGCCGAACAGCGGGACGCGATGGAGATGGATGAGCGCGAGGGCATCGTACGCGAATACCTGGACCGGCTGCTCCCCGACGACTGGGAGAAGCGCAATGTCTGGGAGCGGCGGGCGTACATCTTCTCGCCGGACGATCCGACGCTGCCCAGGGGAACGCGATCGCGGGATACGGTCAGCAACATCGAAATCTGGTGCGAGTGCTTCGGCAAAAAGCAGGAGGACCTGAAGCCCGCGGACAGCTACGCCATCGCCGCGATCATGGAGCGGATCGGCGGCTGGGAGAAAACGGGCAGGACAAAGGCCATTCCGCTCTACGGAAGGCAGCGGCTCTATGCGCGCACGGAACAAGCCGAGCGTTGTTCAGGCGGTTGTTCCTGAAGTTGTTCCGCGTGAAAAGCCTTGAATTTCAAGGGCGCGCGGGCATCCGGGAACAAGTGAACAGGATTTCTCTCCTAAAGGAAATTTTTTATCATTATATCATAAGGACCGCTTGTGTGTAAGCGCGCGTAGGCGCGTATAGGAAAAAACCTGTTCACTTGTTCCCGGGAAGGCGAAAAGCCGCGGAATTACTGGATTTTTAGGCGGAACAAGCGGCGGAACAAGCGGCGGAACAAGCCGGGGTTTGGAACAACCCGCTTGTTCCCAAGAGGAGGGCGGATATGCGGGAAAAGACACTGGAAGGGAAGCTGGTTCGGGCGGTTCGGGCATTGGGAGGCATCGCCCCCAAGTTTGTAAGCCCGGGGTTTGACGGAATGCCCGACCGGCTGATCCTGCTCCCCGGGGGCGGGATCGCCTTCGCCGAACTGAAAGCGCCCGGGAAGAAACCGCGCCCGCTGCAGCTGCGGCGGAAGCGCCAACTGGAAGCGCTGGGCTTCCGGGTGTATGTTCTGGACGCTGATGTTCAGATCCGGGAAATCCTGAGCGGGATGGGTGGTGAAACGGATGGAGCTTAAGCTGCACGGTTATCAGCGGTATGCCGCCGACTTTATCGTCGCGCATCCGGTGTCCGCGCTCTTCCTGGGCTGCGGACTCGGCAAGACGGCGATCACGCTGACGGCCCTGCGCGAATTGATCCTTGACCGCTTTGAGGTGCGCAAGGCGCTTGTCATAGCGCCCATGAGGGTTGGGCTGAACGTATGGCCGCAGGAACTCCGTCAATGGGACTGCTTTCGCGAGCTCGACTATGCCGTGGCAATCGGGACAGAGCGCGAGCGCAGGGCGGCGCTCCGCCGGAACGCGCGGATCACCATCATCAACCGTGAAAATGTGGCGTGGCTCGTGAACCAATCCGGCGAAGCGCTGGATTTTGATATGCTGGTGATCGATGAAATGTCGAGCTTCAAAAGCCGTACCTCCCAGCGCTTCAAGGCGCTTATGACGGCGCGGAACCGCTTTCGCCGCGTAGTTGGACTGACGGCGAGCCCCGCGGCCAACGGACTGATCGATCTCTGGGCGCAGTTCCGAATCCTTGATTACGGCAAGCGGCTCGGCCGGTTCATCGGAAAGTATCGCGCCGCGTACTTTCGCCCCGACAAGACAAACGGAATGATCGTGTACGCTTATGCGCCGAAACCGGGTGCGGAGAAAGAGATCTACGAGCGGATCGGCGATATCACAGTTTCCATGAAAGCGGACGAGCAGCTTCGGATGCCGCCTTGCGTTTACCGGCAGTATCCGGTAAGCATGTCGCCGACCGAATACGCGCAGTACGAAAAGCTCAAACGGGATATGGTCGTGTCGCTGTGCTTCGCGCCGCCGGAAGGTGCCTTGGGCGAAACGAGGGACGAACACAGCGATGCGCATGACGAGGGCGTCATCGAACTGACCGCCGCCAACGCCGCGGTCCTGAGCGGGAAACTGCTGCAGTTGGCCAACGGCGCGGTCTATGACGAGAGAGGGCAGACGCTCCTGCTGCATGACCGGAAGCTGGACGCGCTGGAAGATCTGATCGAGGCCGCAAACGGCAATCCCGTGCTGGTCGCCTACTGGTACGGGCACGACCTTCAACGGATTCGGGAACGGTTCCCGATTGCGCGGGAGATCCGCGCCGGCCGGGACATTGCCGACTGGAACGCCGGGGAAATCCCGGTTGCCCTGATTCACCCCGCCTCCGCCGGGCATGGGCTAAACCTGCAGGCGGGCGGCTCGACGCTCATCTGGTTCGGGCTGACGTGGAGCCTGGAGCTCTACCAGCAGACCAACGCCCGACTGTGGCGGCAGGGGCAGAAGGACACCGTGGTCGTCCAGCACATCGTTACTCAGGGCACGATTGACGAGCAGGTCATGGCGGCGCTCCGCCGAAAGGACCAAACCCAGGCCGCGCTGATCGAGGCGGTCAAGGCCAATCTATGACAATCAAAGGAGTCAAAAGCAGCCAATCCGAGCGGATCAAACGATTCGGAGGGCATGCCCATGGACACGCGCAACTGGACGCAGGGAGAGATTCGGGCTCGGGCTTATCTGAGCCGGGTATACCGAATGGAGCGGGAAGTGAACTGGAAGCGCGAGCAGATCGCCGCGCTTGGCGAGATGGCGACCAGCGCCACCGCCCGCCTCGGCGGAATGCCGCGGAGCGATTCGCCCGACCTTCAGCGGATGGAGACGCTGGTATGCAGGATCGCCGATCTGAAGCGGGAACTTAAGGCGGATGAATCCGCGCTGGAAGCGGCGCGCGTCGATACCGCGCTGATGATCCTGAAGATTCCGGGCGAGCGGTGCCAGCGCCTCCTGACGGAGCGCTACCTGCAGAGCCGATCCTGGAAGGAGATCGCGGACGCGCTGGGCTACAGCCTGAGCCACACCTTCCGCCTGCATGAGGACGCGCTCTGCCGGATGGAAGCGCTGCTGGCGAAAGAAGGCGTCAAGCCGTGAGCTACCTGGAAGCGAAACGGGACGGCGTGCGGGTGGAGCGGGAAAACGGACGAACGGTCTATTATCCCCGCTGCCAGTTCTGCGGCGCGGAGGTGCGCTCGTGGAACTACCTGCCGAAAAATCATTACACCTGCAAAGCGTGTAGGCCCTATAAACATTTGTTTCAAAAGACCGGATTTAAGCTCTGAACGACTGAGGGCGTCGCCGCGGCGGCGCTCTTTTTCCGTTTTTTTGAAAAGATGAGAGTCAATGAGAGTTCATGAGACTTGATGAGAGTTCCCAAGTGTGCATAGTAGAGCGTGGAAGATCAGGTGGAAGGAGGCGCGGGAATGCCCACGAAGCCCAAGCACCCCTGCGCCTACCCCGGCTGCCCGGAGCTGACCAACGGTCGGTACTGCGCGGCGCACAAGAAGCTGACCGATCAGCAGTACGACCGCTACGGCCGCGACCCGGCAGGTAAGAAGCGCTACGGCCGCACGTGGCGGAAGGTGCGCGAGCGGTTTCTTCAGGCGCATCCGCTGTGCGAGATGTGCCTGAAACAGGGCCGCGCGACCCCGGCCACGGAGGTGCACCACATCCTGCCCCTCGGCCGCGGCGGCTCAAATCATGAGTCCAATCTCAGTTCTCTCTGCAAGCGTTGCCATTCGTCCGTCTCCGCCCGGGACGGCGACCGCTGGGGCACCCGGTAGGGCGGGTTAAATCTCTGTTACATTCGGCCCGGAGACCGGGCGCCAGCTCACGCGCACAAAAAAACCGGTTCAAAGGGGGGATTAACCCCATCGGGAAAGGAGGAATTTCGCATGGCCAAGGACGGCACCAACCGCGGCGGGCGGCGCGTGCGCGCGGGCGACAAGCCCCTGCCGCTTATCGACAAGATCGCCGCGGGCAAGGCGGCCAGGATTCTTGAGCCGGCGAACCTCCGTCCGGAAGAACTGCTGGAACCTGCCGAGCTCACCGGCGCCGCGGAGCTTGCCGGGGAGGATATGCCCGCGCCCGGCGAGTACTTAAGCGCCCGCCAGAAGGACGGGCGGCCCTTGGGCGCCGACGCTCTCTATACCGAAACGTGGAATTGGCTTCGCGCGCGGGGCTGTGAGAAGCTCATCAACCCCCGGCTGGTGGAGGCCTACGCCCAAGCCTTCGCCCGGTTCATCCAGTGCGAGGAGGCCATCAGCACCTACGGCCTTCTGGGCAAGCACCCCACCACTGGCGGGGCGATCACCAGCCCCTTCGTGCAGATGAGCCAGTCCTTCCAGAAGCAGGCGAACCTGCTCTGGTACGAGATCTTCGACGTCGTGAAGCAGAACTGCACCACGGCGTTTGTCGGCAATCCCCAGGACGACATGATGGAAGCCCTGCTCTCGGGGCGGAAGGGACGGTGACGCACATGCGAAGCACGGAGCGGTTTGAAAAGGTACCCATCGACAAACTCGTGCCCTACGCCCGGAACGCGCGCACGCACTCCAAAGAGCAGATTGCGCAGCTGCGCGCGTCCATCCGGGAATTCGGCTTCGTCAGCCCCTGCATCATCGACAAGGACTACAACATCATTGCCGGGCACGGGCGCGTGCTGGCCGCGCGGGAGGAGGGCATCACCGAGGTTCCCTGCGTGTTCGCCGAGCACCTGACCGACGCCCAAAAGCGCGCCTACATCCTCGCGGATAACCGCCTGGCGCTGAACGCCGGCTGGGACGAGGAAATGCTGTCGGTGGAACTGGCCGATCTGCAGGGCGCGGACTTCGATCTGTCCCTCCTGGGCTTTGATGACGCCGAGCTCAATAAGTTCCTGGGCGGCGCGGAGGACGTACAGGACGACGATTTTGACGTGGACGCCGCGCTCAAGCTGCCCACTTTTGCGCTTCCGGGGGACCTCTGGCATCTGGGAAACCACCGTCTGCTCTGCGGGGACAGCACCAAACCGGAGGATGTGGCGCGGCTGATGGACGGAAAGCAGGTAAACATCTGCCTGACGGATGCGCCCTACAATGTCAACTTTGACGGTGGGAAAGGGAAAATCCTCAACGACAACATGCCCAAGGAGCAGTTCTACGCGTTCCTGCTCTCTGCG